>JASGEZ010000056.1:0-6007 GCA_047605905.1 Microlunatus sp. | reverse complement strand
GCTAGACGATGAGCTGGTGTGTGGCGCCGGGCTCGGCCCCGAGGTCGCCGTGGCCGCAGCCTCCGGCTCTGGGGTCGGCACAACTGGCGAGCCTGAGTCCGCGTACGCCGAGGAGGGAAAACAGAGCAACACCGCGGTGAGCCCAGCCGCCACCAGGCCGACCCCGCTGGGCGGCACCAGATGGGACATGCGGGCTCCTGGACAGAAATAAAAGGACAACACGCCGTGGCAGATCCCACTACCGGACGCGTCAGCACGGTATCAGCGGTCCGCGCTGTTTCCTAAACCTCGCGTCGGGTTGGGGCTCGACCGCTCAGTCGTTGATCGCGTTCTTGCGCAGATCCCGCCGCAACTCCGGCGGCAGCGCGAAGACCAGGCTCTCCTCCGTCAGCCGCTCCTCCTCGGCCCGGGGGAATCCTCGAGACTCAAGATGCTCCAAGACACCGGTCACCAGCTCGTCAGGCACCGACGCACCACTGGTCACGCCTACCGAAGTCACCCCGTCGAGCCAGTCATCGTCGATCTCGGAGGCGAAATCGACCCGGTGCGCGGCTTTGGCTCCCGCCTCCAACGCGACCTCGACCAGGCGTACCGAGTTGGACGAGTTTGCCGAACCGACGACGATCACCAGATCGGAATGGCGGGCAATCTGCTTGACGGCCAGCTGGCGGTTCTGCGTCGCGTAGCAGATGTCGTCGCTCGGCGGGTCGATCAGCAGCGGGAACCGCTTTCGCAACCGATCCACCGTGGCGAGCGTCTCGTCCACGCTGAGGGTGGTCTGGCTGAGCCAGGCGACCTTGCTCGGATCCTTCACCTGGACGCCGGCGACCTGCTCGGGCGACTCGACCAACGTGATGTGCTCGGGCGCTTCACCGGCGGTGCCTTCGACCTCCTCGTGACCCGCGTGGCCAATCAGCAGGATCTCCATGTCCTCGCGCGCGAATCGCTTCGCCTCGTGGTGCACCTTGGTGACCAGCGGGCAGGTGGCGTCGATCGTCTTCAACTGCCGGTCAGCCGCCTCGGCATGCACGGCCGGCGATACACCGTGGGCCGAGAACACCACCGTCGAGCCCTCGGGCACCTCGTCCAGTTCCTCGACGAAGATCGCGCCGCGCTGCTGCAGCGTCTCGACCACATGTCGGTTGTGCACGATCTGCTTGCGTACATAGACCGGCGCCCCGTACGCCTCCAGGGCTTTCTCGACGGTGATGACAGCCCTGTCCACACCGGCGCAGTATCCCCGGGGAGCAGCTACCACCACACGCTTGTCAGCCATAGGGCTCAAGTGTAGGAGGTCTCACCCGCCGCGAGCCGCCGCGAGGCAGAGCGAGTGACGAAGGTACTGTCAGTACGACCTACTACCCTTCCTCGCGTGCCATTGGAGTCGTCGCCGGAGAACCCGCAGCCGCTGCGGGTGGTGACTGCGGCCGTTCGTGGCTGGATCGACCGGCTGGGGGCGGTCTGGGTCGAAGGCCAGGTGATCCAGATCAATCGCCGGGCCGGCGCCCGGACGGTCTTCCTCACGCTCCGCGACAAGCTCGCCAACATCTCGGTGTCGGTGACGCTCTCCCCTGCCACCTTGGAAGCCGCGGCGGCTCCGCTCACCGAGGGCGCCACCGTGGTGGCCCGGCTCAAACCGTCCTACTACGAGCAGAGCGGGCGCCTCTCCTTCTACTGCGACGCGATCTCGCCCGTCGGCGAAGGTCAGTTGCTGGCGAGATTGGAGCAGACCAAGCGTCTGCTCCAAGCCGAGGGCCTGTTCGAGCGGCACCACAAGAAGCAACTGCCGTTCCTGCCTCGGGCGGTCGGGCTGATCACCGGGTCGGGGAGCGCCGCCGAGCGCGATGTGGTGGAGAATGCCCGGCGCCGTTGGCCGGCAGTGCGGATCGTCACCCGCCATGCCCTCACGCAGGGCCGGGAAGCAGCCGAACAGATCATGCTCGCCCTGGACGCCTTGGACCACGACCGCGACGTCGAGGTGATCGTCATCGCTCGTGGTGGCGGTTCGCTGGAGGACTTGCTCCCGTTCTCCGACGAGGGCCTGATCCGGGCTGTGTTCGCCTGCCGTACGCCGGTGGTCAGTGCGATCGGCCACGAGATCGACATGCCGATCCTGGATCTGGTCGCCGACTTGCGAGCATCCACTCCCACCGATGCGGCCAAGCGCGTGGTGCCTGACGTCACCGAGGAAACGGCCTGCATGCAGCAGGCTCGAGAACGCATGCGGCGCTGCGTGACAGCGCTGGTCCAGCGCGAGCAGGACTGGCTGCAGCACATCCGGGCCCGGCCGGTGCTGGCCGACCCCGGTGCAAGTTTCGCACTCCGATCGGTTGAAGTGGTCGAGTTGCGGGACCGATCCGAGCGCGCGCTGCAGAACCGACTGCGACACGAGCACTCGAGCGTCGAACATGCACTGGCTCGGGTGCGTGCGATGTCGCCCAAGGCCACATTGGAACGTGGCTATGCCATCGTCGTCGACGCCGACGGGCATACGGTCGACTCGGCCGGCGAGGTGGAGCCCGGCCAGCCGCTGCTCGCGTACCTTCATGACGGACAGCTGAGCCTCAGCGTCGAAGGCGTCACCGTACGAGAAGAAGAAGGAGCCCTCTGATGAGCGATGCCTCCGCCCCGCCCGACAATCCTTCGGACGATGCCGAACTCAACGGGCTGAGCTATGAGGCAGCCCGCGCCCAGCTGATCGACATCGTGACCCAACTCGAGTCAGGCGGTGTGCCACTGGACGAGTCGCTCGCCCTGTGGGAACGGGGCGAGCGCCTGGCCAAGGTCTGCCAACGTTGGCTGGATGGCGCGCAGGCGAGGATCGACGCCATCACCCCGCGGTGAGCGTCCCCGCAAAGGCCTCCAACGCCTCGTAGGTCGTGTCACCCTCCACGATCGTGGTCACCTTCGGAGACGTCAGCACCAGGGACCGCGTTCGCTCGTCCGGACTGAGATATCGCACCCAGGTCTGGCCGGCCACAGTGCTCTGGCCGTCCGCGATGCCCTGTCGGGTGACGTCATCCACGAACAACTCCGGCCGGGCATCTCCTTGGTGCAGCGAGATGTAGATGTCATGCGGATCGAGGAAACCGAGCTCCCACAGATTGCGCACCGACGCATCGCCATTCAGATGCGGTTCGCCCTTCGCGACCCAGGCGACCTTGGTCGGACGCCACGTATCGGGCAGACCCTCGGGTGCCACCACCGGATAGGGGGCTTCCTTCCGGGCCTCCGCCAGCACCGGTCGCCAGTCGACCACCTGCACCGGGTAGTCGGGCAGGGTCCGGCTGAAAAAGACGATGATCAGCGCCACCGGGACCACGATCACCAACAGAGTGCGGATCATGTCACCAGAGGTCGCCGGCTTCTTGGGGCGGGGCACCCGGACATTCTGCCTGCTGCACTACCCGGTTGCCCGCCGCCCGGACCAGCCGCGAGAACAAGGGGCCGAGATACGGTCCCGCCATGGACGAGATCCCGGTCACGATCGCCCGGTGGAACGGGCCGCATGGGGAGGTGGTGCTCCGTCGGCGTGGCAGCGGGGACGACGCGGTCGAGGAACTGATCGTCAACGGCACGTTCGCCATGGACAGCGCCGAGACCAGCTCCGAGCGAGCTCTCGCCGATCTCGCCTGGCCGGGAGCCCGGGTGCTGGTCGGTGGTCTGGGACTCGGGTTCACCGCTGCCGCACTGCTGGATTCGGGCGTCGGTGCGGTCGATGTGGTGGAGATCGAGGAAGCACTCCTCGTGTGGGCGTACGAGGGTGCGACCGCCCAACTGGGCCGGGTGGGCCGTGATCCCCGCGTACGCCTGTGGGTCGCCGATGTCCGCGCCGTGCTGACCGGTCACGAACCGGAGCCGACGGGGCCGTGGGACGCGATCTTGCTCGATGTCGACAACGGGCCCGATTTCTTGATCCATGCCGAGAACGCCGCCCTGTACGAACCCGAGGCACTCGGCGCCGCGTACGCACGGCTTGCCCCAGGAGGGCTGCTGGCGATCTGGTGTCAGGGCAAGGCCCCTGAGCTGTGGTCACGACTTCAGGCGCTGACCACCACAGTGCGGGAGGAGATCCACAAGATCCAACGCGACCGGCACCTGGTCTCGTACGTCATCTACACCGTCCGCGCGCCCGGTTGATCGCAGTTGCTGACGGAAATCGGCCTCTCATTGGCCGAATGGGCCCCCTCACCGGCGTGTCGCAGCATTGAGGGGACGATTTCCGTCACATGTGACGTCGGACATCACAGAACGTCCACCTGTGATCAGCCTGACCGCGTGCGCCAGAATGACCAGCATGGCCGACGACGACTTCCGTATCGAACACGACACCATGGGCGAGGTGCGGGTCCCCGCCGCCGCGCTCTACAAGGCGCAGACCCAGCGAGCGGTGGAGAACTTCCCGATCTCCGGTGTGCCGATCGATCCGGCCCTGATTCGCGCCCTCGGCCTGATCAAGGGTGCCGCGGCCAGCACGAATGCCGCCCTGGGCGTGCTCGACCAGGCGAAAGCGGACGCGATCGTCGCGGCAGCCGCCGAGGTCGCCGCGAACCAGCACGACGGCGAGTTCCCGATCGATGTGTTCCAGACCGGCTCGGGCACCTCCTCCAACATGAACACCAATGAGGTCATCTCCTCCCTCGCGGGCTCGGGTGTGCATCCGAACGACCATGTGAACGCCTCCCAGTCCAGCAACGACGTGTTCCCGAGCGCGATCCACATCGCCGCCACCGACAGTCTGATCAACACCCTGATCCCAGCTCTGGGCCACCTGGCGGTGTCCCTGGAGGCGAAAGCCGTCGAATTCGGCGAGGTCGTGAAGAGCGGCCGGACCCACCTGATGGATGCCACCCCGGTCACTCTCGGCCAGGAGTTCGGCGGTTACGCCGCCCAGATCCGGTATGGCATCGAGCGGATCCAGGCGGTGCTGCCGCGTGTGGCAGAACTGCCGCTGGGCGGCACCGCCGTCGGCACCGGGATCAACACCCCACCCGGCTTCGCTGCCACGGTGATCGACACCATCGCTCGGCAGACCGGTCTCCCGCTGACCGAGGCACGCAACCACTTCGAGGCCCAGGGTGCTCGAGATGGCCTGGTCGAGGCATCCGGGGCACTTCGCACCATCGCGGTCAGCCTGAACAAGATCGCCAACGACCTGCGCTGGATGGGTTCCGGACCGCGCGCCGGGCTGGGCGAGATCGCCTTGCCCGATCTGCAGCCGGGGTCGTCGATCATGCCGGGCAAGGTGAACCCGGTGCTCTGCGAGGCCACCACCATGGTCGCCGCTCAGGTGATCGGCAATGACGCGGCGGTGGCCTTCTCGGGCGCGACCGGGGCTTTCGAACTCAATGTGATGCTTCCGGTGATGGCCCGCAACCTGTTGGAGTCGATCCGGCTGGTTGCCAACGTCTCGCGGCTGCTCGCCGACCGCTGTGTGGACGGCATCACCGCCAATGTGGACCACTGCCGCGAGTTGGCGGAATCCTCGCCATCCATCGTGACACCGCTGAACCGCTACATCGGATACGAGAATGCCGCCGCGGTGGCCAAGAAGGCGTTGAAGGAGAACAAGACCATCCGCCAGGTCGTGATCGAGTCCGGCTTCGTCACCGACGGCAAGCTCACCGAGGAGCAACTCGATGCCGCCCTGGACGTCCTGGCCATGACGAGAGCACCTGCCGGCTGAGCCGATCCGCGGCAGTCCGGGAGTTCATCCGTCTCGGAACCCGCGTGGCCCGCCGCCTCACGGCCCCGGCACGAATAGGTTTGTTCGATGAGCGCCTCGGTCCCCGCCCAGCCCGACCAGCTACGTCCACTGCGCATCCTGGCCGGAGTGCTCCTCGCCGTACCCGTGGTCATGCTGATCATCATGTGGTTCTCACTAGGGAACCACTGATCAAAGAGCTATCTGAGCGTGGCGGTCGGGCGGGCTCGATCCTGGCGGCGCCGGGTCGTGGGAGGGCATCGAAACCTGGCTCACTGCCCCGGTTCGGGGCCTGTGGGCCGG
>JASGEZ010000055.1:0-29040 GCA_047605905.1 Microlunatus sp. | reverse complement strand
GCTGCGGTTGAAGTGTCAATCTTGTCTTCATCGGGGGAACGCGGACCTGGTCAGGAAGCGCCAACATCGGGGGATGGCAGGCTGGCCGACCGGGGGAGCGAACGGCCAGGGGCGCTGGAGTTGGGGGGGACTCCAGCGCCCAGGCTGAGCGGTGGTCAGGGCTACCTACCGGTGACGTTCAGATCCCAGCCATCATCGAAGGTGTAGACGATGCGCAGGTGCCGTCGGTCGGTCGCTCCTTGCCAGAACTCGACTCGAATCGGCTGGATGCGCCACAGTCGCCAATCGCCTGGGGCAACAGCCGATCGCGCCGCCTCGCTCCGCGCCGCTAAATCGGCCGCGGACTCCTCCGGGGAGGCCTCGACCACCGGACCGCGCAGCCGTACGGTGCGCATCAACGGTTGCCACCAGATATTGAGAGCCGCCGCCGGATGTGCGGCCAACTGGTGGCCCTTGCCTGACGACGCCGTGCCCGCGAAGGCCCAACCCGCGGCATCGACATCTTTGATGATCAGTGTGCGAGCGTCGGGCATCCTGTGCTCGTCGACGGTGGACAAGGTCGCCGCTGCCGGTTCAGGCACCCGAGCGTCGATCGCCGCATCGAGCCACTCGTAGAACAACGTGACCGGGTCCGCCGGCAATTGCTGCAAATCCACCGGAGGCGCGGTGCCGGTCAGGGACGGGATGGCCCTCAGTTTCGCCGCTGTGTCACTGGTCATGCCGACAAGGTTCGCACGGGGCAGACAATGGCACCGTGTCCGATCTCGATGAGCGCTGCAGTGCGGCCTCGCGCCACTGGCGGCTGAGGCTGGGTGATCGGCTGATGGGCGGTACGCAGTCGGCAGTCTTCTCGGCGACCGATGCACAGGGACGAGATCTGGTCCTGAAGCTCCCGGCTGCTCAAGCCGGGAACGACGTGGCGGCAGCCGAGGCGGCGGCACTCCGCGCCTGGGCCGGCTCCGGTGCTGCTGTGACTCTCGTCGACTCAACCGCAGATGCACTGCTCCTGGTCCGCGCCAGACCTGGTCGGTTGATGTCCTGGCAGCCGGCGGATCGGACCGTCGACACTGTTGCAGTCACAGGTGAGCTGTTGCGTCGGCTGTGGTGCTCGCCGCCGGGTGGATACCGTTATCCGACGCTGGCTGAGGTCTATCCCGAGAACGAGCGAGTTGCTCGCCAGGATGCGGCGTTCGAGCAGCGTCAGCGGGGCGAGCCGTGTCGGGGAGAACTCGGTCTCGCACGTCTTCCCTGCGCAGCTGCCGTCGCAGAGCAGCTCATCAGCACCGCCCCGGCGTGGACCTTGCTGCACGGGGACTTCATCAGCAAGAACCTGGTCAGTGATACGGCCGGCCCAGTCGGCTGGGTCGCCATCGATCCACTCCCGATGATCGGTGAGGCGGCCGCCGAAGTGGCTGCCTTCGCTGCGTACCATCCAGCCGAGGCGATCCTGCCGACTGCTGAGGCGCTGGCTCGCGAAGTCGGCATCGAACCTGGGCGGGTGCTGGCCTGGACGGCGATCTGGTGTGTGCACCAGGCCGCTCAAGCATGGCGTGACGATCAGGCAGAACTCGATGGCCTGATCACGTCGACAGCCATTGGCACTCTGCTCAAGACCTGACGGACTGCTCAGGACTAGGGCGAGGGCCAGCCTTAGCCTGGAGTGATGGACCACTCACTGCCGAGGGTCGTCATCACCACGACGGCGTCGGTTGATGGCCGGATCGCCCTCAGCCGCACCGGGCTGCTTCTTCAGCCCGAGGTCGCCAGCCGCTGGGCGACGATGAAGCCGGACGGGACTGACAAGTTCCTCGGAGCCCGGCGGGACGAGTATGGGGCGACGGTCACGTTGGAGGGGAGCGGCAGCTTTCTCGCCGAGGGTGCGCCGAACGCCGTGCTGCCTACTCCGGTCCTGCCCGAAGCCGAGCTTCGCGAGGACTTCCTCCCACGGCGTACCCCGCTCTGGTTCGTCGTCGCGGACAGTCGTGGGCGCGTCGACTGGTCGTTCGGCGGCGACGAGACGACTGCGCTCCTCGTGGTCGTGTGCGACTCGACCCCGTCGGGCTATCTTCAGCTCCTGCGCGACCGGGCGATCGGATACCTGATCGCGGGTTGCAGCCAGGTCGATCTTGCCGAAGCACTGGCCAAGATCAAGGCCATGCTGCAGGCGGACACTGTCGTCGCGGACTCCGGCGGCACGATCAACGCTGCACTGCTGCGGGCCGGACTGGTCGATGAGATCGATGTCGTCACGTTGCCCGGTCTCGTCGGCGGGGTCGGTACGCCGTCGATCATGGACGGCGATCCGCTCGACGACCACGAAACACCTCTCCGCCTCGAGCTCATCGCTTGCGATGTGGACCCGCTCGGTCTGGTGCGGACTCGGTATCGTGTCATCAACGAGTCCGGGCCGAAGGCTACGTCTCGCCGTGGCCTTCGGGGTGGCGACGACGCGAGCGATTGGTCCATCGGACCGGGTGACCTGCGGCGTCCCATTGCCGCAAGACCGTGAAGGAGCGCTGGCTCGGTCCTTCTCGACGCAACGTACGCAACCGAGCCAGGGCATGCTCCATGCTTGGTTGATCACCCTCGGGGATCCACCACAACGCTGTCGTCGGACCTGGCTGCGGTACGAACCATCGCTCGCGCGCGCGGTGAGGTAGCGGCCGTGAGCGCCCTGGTAGGTGAAGGCGTGGAAGTCGAGATAGGTCTGCCTGCTCGAGACGTTGACCACCAGTTCGCCATCGCTCCCGGCGAGCAGCGCCGAGTGGCCGGCGACGCCGGTGCGCCGCCACACGAAACCCGGGCTCACTTCGGCGAGCAGGTTGATCGCATCGATGCCATCGACGAATGCCGCCATCCGCCGATCAGTCAGGGGATGACGAAGTCGCGCCACATTGACGACGGCCAACTGCTCCCCATGGATCCACTGTCTCCATGGATCTGTGTCGGAGGGTGCCCAGGGCCTTACGGCAGCAGGCTTCTGGCCGAGTCGACGACGGTCTCGCTCCAGGGCCGTGCACTCCAACCGAGCTCGCGCTGGGCCTTCGCCGACGTGGCGTTGCGGCGTTGCCCGAGCAGCGGTACGACGTCGCCGACCTCGGTGTTGAAGCGTCCGACGAGCCGTACCAGCCAATCCGGCAACGCACGGGTCGGGACCTTGGCAGCCTGCGGGCCCAGCTGCTCACGGAGCACCCGAGCGATGTCGAGCATCGACACCGCGTTCCCGGACGATGCGATGTAGCGCTGCCCGGCTGCGTCCGGGTCGGTCATGGCTCGCAGATGGAGGTCGGCGACATCGCGGACGTCGATGACCCCGAACCAGAGATTGGGCGTGGCCGGCGGCGAGCCGTCGAGCAACCGCCGGATCAGGTCGAGAGACGACGCGTTCTCGGGATCGAGCGCCGGCCCGAAGATCCCCGTCGGGTTCACGGTCACCAGCTCCAGCGAGCCACCCTCGGCGGCGATGAAGTCCCAGGCCGCTCGCTCGGCCAGAGTCTTCGAACGGACGTACAGACTCATGTTCGACGCCTCGAGATTCGTCCAGCTCGTCTCGTCGAAGGGCTCGGTCTGTGCTGGGTGTCCGTAGTAGATCGCACCGCAGCTGGAGGTGTAGACGACCCGACGTACGCCACCGTCGCGGGCTGCGCGCAGCACCCGATGGACGCCCTCGACCGCGGGCCGGATGACCTCCTCCGGCCGCCGGGTGGCGATCATCGGCGACGCGACGTGCAGGACGTAGCTGCATCCGGCGACAGCCTCGGCCCAGCCAGAGTCCGAGGTGAGATCGGCCACGACCACCTCGAGCCGGTCGCCGGCATCGCCGGCCCTGGCCAGGATCGAACGTAGCCTCGGCTCCTTGCTGAGGCTGCGCACGGTGGTGCGTACGTGGAAGCCCTGCTCGAGTGCCCGCACGATGCACCAGGCGGCGACGAAACCGTTCCCGCCGGTGACCAGAACTCTGTCTGCCATTGCTGCCCCCACTCACCAGATTCGTTAGTCGATCGGCTAACGAATAGTCTAGGGCATTGTGACGACGACACGGGCGGCGCAGGCGGCGCGGACGAGGGAGGCGGTTCTCGCGACGGCCAGACGGCTGATCGCCGAGCAGGGCTACGACGCGACCTCGCTGCAACAGATCGCAACTGCCATGGGGGTTGGCAAGGCGAACGTCTACTACTACTTCAAGACCAAGACCGAGATCCTGGACGCGTTGCTCACGCCGTTCGCCGATTCGCTGGAGGCGCTGTTGACCGAGGCTGCTTCAGCGCCGGAGGGTTCCGTGCGGGCCGACATCCTGATTGCCGGGTTCGTCGATCGGGTGCTGGCTGCGTACCGGTCGTTCGGCTCGCTCGGTCTGGGCGATCCGGCCCTGCGGAGGGACCTGCCGATCGCTCGCCGGCTGGATTCGCTCGCTGAACGGGGGTTGCGGTTGCTCTATGGACCCGCGCCGACACCTGAGCAACGTGCCGGCTACTGGCTCGTGCAGGACCTCGGGCCCGTGCTGCGTCGACTTCGAGATGTGCCGGACGACGAGGTACGCAGGACCTTGATCACGCTCTGTCGCCGACTCGTGGGCTAGCGGGATCCTACGCCGTGGAGGTGCGACCGAAGCGCTGGGCTGAGGTGCGACTGTGTCCGAGTGAGTCACCTCAACGGGCTACCGCCTGCAGTGCTCCGAGGGCCATCTGCTGGAGGAGGGCAGCCATCTCGAAGCGGCGGAGGCGTGCGCTGTGCGGGGTGGAGTTGATCAGGCCGAAGGTGGCGTGCGCGGCGGAACGAGCGCGTCGTTCATCGCACTTCATGGCCGCGCAAATCGCGTGCACCCAGAGCTCGACGTACTGCCCTTGCAGATGGCGTACGGCTCGTCGGTCGCTGTCGGCCAGGCTGGCGAGATCACGGAACTGAACCGTGATCAGCGCGGGGTTCGCCAGCGCGAATTCGACGTGCCAGGCGATCAGAGCGTTCAGCACGGCGTCTGAACCGGCCGATGCGGCGTCGTCGGCGCGTCTGCTGCCCTCCGTCAGGAGGCGTTCGCTGATACCGACCAGCATCTCGCCGAGGATTGCCTCCTTGCTGGCGAAGTGCTTGTAGAGGGCTGCTCCGGAGATGCCCAATGCTGCGCCGAGGTCGTAGACCGAGACGCCGTGGAAGCCGCGTTCGGCGAACTGCGTCGCCGCCACGGCCAAGATCTGTTCACGACGCGGTGTCGTCGTGCGGTCGCGAGTGCCGGGCATGCTGTCAGCGTAGACGACTTGGTTAACGAGTGTTAACCTGGCATCGTGGTTAACGTCCGTTAACCAGCGACGCTCGCCGAGGAGAGTCCGGTGTTCGACCTGTCGCCCGAGCATGAGGCGTTCCGTGCCTCGGTGCGTGACTTCGCGGAGCAGGAGATCGCGCCGTACGTCGAGCAGTGGGACCGCGAGCATCACTTCCCGGTCGAGTTGGTCGCCAAGATGGGCCGGCTCGGGCTGTTCGGACTGACCGCGCCGGAACGTTTCGGCGGAATCGGGGACAACGGCGACTTCACCGCGTTGTGCGTGGCGATCGAGGAGCTCGGGCGGATCGACCAGTCGATCGGTGTCACGCTGGAGGCCGGTGTCGGGCTCGGCATCAACCCGATCCTGGCCTATGGCACACCCGAACAGCAGGAGCGCTGGCTGCCCGATCTGGTCGCCGGCAAAGCTCTGGCCGGTTTCGGGCTCACCGAGCCGGAAGCCGGCTCGGATGCCGGTGCCACCCGCACCACCGCGAAACTCGTCGGCGACGAGTGGGTGGTCAACGGGGCGAAGCAGTTCATCACCAACTCCGGTACGGCGATCACCAGCCTGGTGACCGTCACCGCCCGCACCGGCCAGCTGGCCGACGGCAAACCGGAGATCAGCGCGGTCATCGTGCCGGCCGGCACTCCGGGATTCGTGGTCGAGTCGGCCTATCGCAAGCTCGGCTGGCACATCTCCGACACTCATCCGTTGGCCTTCGTCGACTGTCGAGTGCCGGCCGAGAATCTGCTGGGCACCCGAGGCCGGGGATACGCGCAGTTCCTGTCCATCCTCGACGACGGCCGGGTTGCGATTGCAGCCTTGGCGGTCGGGCTGATCCAAGCCTGTCTGGAGGCTTGCGTCACGTACGCGAATCAGCGGCAGGTCGGCGGCGGGCCGATCGGTCGTAAAGAGGGGATCGCCTTCCAGATCGCCGACCTGGAGGTGATGGTGCAGGCCGCTCGCGGACTGACCTACCGGGCAGCGGCGATGAAGGACGCGATGCTGGCCGGGCAGACCGGCGCTCCATCGGCGGCCGAGTTCAAGCGGGCTGCCGCGATCGCCAAGCTCTACAGCTCGGAGTCGGCGGTCACTGCGACCCGGATCGCGACCCAGGTGTTCGGCGGCTACGGGTTCATGGAGGAGTTTCCGGTGGCCCGCTTCTATCGGGACGCCAAGATCCTCGAGATCGGCGAGGGAACCTCCGAGGTACAGCGCCTGGTCATCGCTCGTGGACTCGGCCTCCCGGTGGAGTAGCCGATGACACCTGAGAGGGTCGCGTCATGACGTGCACGATCGCAAAAGCCGCCCATGGGTGGAAATTGCCGGCCAGGTCGGGGGTGTCGGACGGGAAAAGCCGCCTATGGGTGGAAATTGCCGAGCAGGTGCGGCCTGGTTGCAGGCATCGGTGGCTCGACCAGCCGCCACGCCGACTGGAGGGCCGATGGCAAGCCTGAGAGAGCTTGTCGACGAACTCCGAGAACGCCTCGCTCTCGTGCGTCAGGGCGGCAGCGAGGCAGCCCGGAGCAAGCACATCGAACGCGGCAAGCTACTTGTCCGGGACCGAATCGACCGGCTGCTCGATCCAGGCAGCCCGTTCCTCGAACTCAGCCCGCTGGCTGCGTACGAGCTGTACGGCGGTGCGGTGCCCAGCGCAGGCATCGTCACCGGCATCGGACGGGTGAGCGGACGCGAGGTGATGGTGGTTGCGAACGACGCGACCGTCAAGGGCGGCACCTACTATCCGATGACGGTCAAGAAGCACCTGCGGGCACAGACCGTCGCCGCGGACAACCGGCTGCCGTGCATCTATCTGGTCGACTCCGGCGGCGCGTACCTGCCGATGCAGGACGAGGTCTTCCCCGATCGCGAGCACTTCGGCCGGATCTTCTTCAACCAGGCAACACTGTCCGCGCGCGGCATCCCACAGATCGCCAGTGTGATGGGCTCCTGCACCGCCGGTGGCGCGTACGTGCCCGCGATGAGCGACGAGACCGTGATCGTGCGCAACCAGGGCACCATCTTCCTCGGCGGCCCCCCGCTGGTGAAGGCGGCGACCGGGGAGGTCGTCACCGCCGAGGAGCTGGGTGGCGGCGACGTCCACGCTCGGACCTCCGGTGTGGTTGACCACCTGGCCGACGACGATGCGCATGCCCTGGCGATCGTCCGCAGCATCGTCGGCACTCTCGGAATGCCACCCGCAGCAGCCCGCGGCGAACTGGCCGAGATCGAGGAACCCCAGGAGGACCCGCAGACCCTCTACGACGTGGTGCCGACCGACACCCGCACCCCGTACGACGTACGCGACGTGATCCGACGGATCGTCGACGGCAGCCGGCTGCACGAGTTCAAACGGCTGTACGGCGAGACGCTGGTCTGCGGCTTCGCCCACATCTGGGGCCACCCGGTCGGCATCGTCGCCAACAACGGCATCCTGTTCAGCTCGTCGGCCCTCAAGGGCACCCACTTCATCGAGCTGTGCAACTCGCGCGGCATCCCGCTGGTCTTCCTGCAGAACATCAGCGGCTTCATGGTCGGTCGCGAGTACGAGAACGGCGGCATCGCCAAGGACGGCGCCAAGCTGGTCACTGCGGTCGCCTGCTCGATGGTGCCCAAGTTCACTGTCGTCATCGGCGGCTCGTTCGGAGCCGGTAATTACGGCATGTGCGGCCGCGCCTTCGATCCGCGGTTCCTGTGGATGTGGCCGAATGCACGGATCTCGGTGATGGGCGGCGAGCAGGCTGCCTCGGTCCTGGCGACCGTTCGAGGCTTCCCTGACAAGGAGGAGGAAGAGGCGTTCAAGGAGCCGATCCGGGCCCAGTACGAGCAGCAGGGATCGCCGTACTACTCGACGGCGAGACTATGGGACGACGGCATCATCGATCCGGCTGACACTCGCCGCGTCCTCGGCATGGGTCTCGCCCTCGCCGCCAGCACCGCCGCCGCCCATGCGCCGATTCCCAAGCCGTCCTACGGCGTCTTCCGGATGTGACGCATGTCTGCCACAAGAACACTGCCTGCCCTTGGGAGCTTGCTGGTCGCCAACCGCGGCGAGATCGCGATCCGGGTGCTGCGGACGGCCCGTCGGATGGGCATCCGGAGCATCGCGATCTACACCGAGATCGACCGCACCGCCCCGCACGTGGTCGCCGCGGACGAGGCTCACCTGGTGCCGAGCTATCTCGACGTCGGGGCCGTCGTTGCCATCGCCCGGGCGACCAAAGCCGATGCCATCCATCCCGGCTACGGCTTTCTGTCCGAACGGGCTGCCTTTGCGAGGGCGGTCGAGGATGCCGGCATCACCTTGGTCGGGCCGTCGGCCGCGGTGATGGACGTGATGGGGCGCAAGGACGCGGCCAGAGAGATCGCGATCGCCGCCGGCGTGCCGGCCGTTCCCCGCGGTGAGGATGCCGGCTATCCGATGCTGATCAAGGCCGCCGCTGGTGGCGGCGGGAAAGGCATGCGAGTCGTTCGTTCGGCGGCCGACTTCGACGAAGCCGCATCCGCCGCTCGCCGAGAGGCACAGACGGCGTTCGGAGACGACACGATCCTGGTGGAGGCCTACGTCGAGCGCGGCCGGCACATCGAGGTCCAGATCCTGGCGGATGCCCACGGCCAGGTGCTGCACCTGTACGAGCGGGACTGCTCCAGCCAGCGGCGCTACCAGAAGGTGGTGGAGGAGGCGCCGGCTCCGACGATCAGCCCCGAGACCCGTGAACTGGTCACCTCCAGTGCGGTAGCGCTGGCCCGCCAGGTCGGCTACCGGAATGCCGGCACCGTCGAGTTCCTTCTCGACGAGGCAACCGACAAGGCGTACTTCCTGGAGATGAACACTCGGCTCCAGGTCGAGCATCCGGTCACCGAGGCGATCACCGGGCTCGATCTGGTCGAGCTGCAACTTGCCATCGCCGCGGGCGAGCCGCTGCCGCTCACCCAGGACGACATCACCGTCACCGGTCACGCGATCGAAGTCAGGGTCTACGCCGAGGACTCCTTCCACGGCTTCCTGCCGCAGGCCGGCACGGCGTCACTGGTGCAATGGCCGGCCGAGGTACGGGTCGACCACGCACTCGCCTCCGGTCAGGTGGTGAGCACCGCGTACGACCCGATGCTGGGCAAGATCATCGCGCACGGACCCGATCGCGAATCAGCTCGGCACCGGCTGATCCGAGCGCTCGATCAGACCGCGATTCTGGGACTGACCACCAATACCGGCTTCCTCCGCGACCTGGTCGCCGGCGATGCGTTCCAGGCAGCCGAGATCGACACCACGTGGCTGGATCGTCATCCGCCGACCGAACCCGACCCCGAGATCCCGCGGATGATCGCCGCCTGGGCCGGCGCCGAGTCCATCGCCACCAGCCAGCCCAACCACCCGTTCCAGTCCGATGGCTGGCGAAACGGCGGGCCGCCCGCGTCGATCGTGATCGAGCTGGACCGCCGGGTGTCCGTCGACCGGCACGAGGGTCGAGTCGACGGCTGCGAGGTCAAGCCGGTCGCGACCGAGGGCGATTGGATCGGCGTCGAGATCGACGGCGTCCAGCACGTCGCTCGAGTCCAGTCGGGTCAGCACAGCAGCGAGGTCGCCTACCACGGTCAGCGATGGGTGTTCGAGCGACCGGACGTCTTCGCCGACCAGGCCACCGCAACCGACAGCGGAGCCGTCCGGGCGCCGATGCCGGGGACCATCATCGACCTCCGGGTGAGTGATGGTGACCAGGTCCAAGCCGGCCAGGTGCTGATCGTGCTCGAGGCGATGAAGATGGAGACCCCGCTGCGGGCGCCGTTCGATGGCACGGTGGCCGAACTGAGTGCGTCCATCGGCATGCAGGTTGCGCTCGGGGCGATGCTGTGTGTCATCCGGTCGACAGGTGACGCAGCCGGCGGAGCCTGAACGGGAGGAGGTGGGAGTGCTCGGGGCGCTGGGTCAGCTGCTGGCCGTAGGTCTGGCCGCGGCGTTCAGTTCGGTGCCGGTCACTGTCCTGCTGGTGATCCTGGTGTCGCCGCGTCGCATGGTCGCGGCGTTCCCGTACGCGCTGGGATGTGTGGCGGGAACCCTGGGAGTGGTGCTGGCTGCGGTGGCCGCCGCCCAACTGATGCCGGAGCCGCGGCCACGGCAGTCGAGTCCCACGATCGCGGTGGTCGAGCTGGTGCTGGGGACCATCGTGTTCGGGCTGGGGATTCGCGCCTGGGGACGCCGGCGCCGCCCCCGGCACACCCGCAAGCTGCCGAACTGGGCCGCCACCGCGCTCGAGGGCATAGGTCCGCTCCGTGCCTTCTTGATCGGCGTGATCATCGAGTTCCGGGCGAAGAGCATCGTGTTGGCGCTGGTCGTCAGCCTGCAGGTGCACGCGGCGGCCAACCCGACGCTGGGCATCCTCGTGATCGTGATCTACGTCGTGATCTCCACCGTCACGATCACGGTCCCGGCGCTGACGATGCTGATGGCGCCGCAGCGTACCGAGCCGTGGCTGACCGCGGCGACCGCCCGGCTCGCCACCGCCGGTCCGGTGATCAACGCGGCCGCCCTGTGCTTGCTCGGCCTGGGTCTGCTGGCTCTGGGTCTGGTCGCCGCCGGAGTGCTCGCCCTGCCGTGATGTTTGGGGTGGTGGCTCAGGTCCAGACCCAGTACGCCGCCACAGCCATCGGGATCAACCCGAGGACCAGCAGCGGCGAGTACGGGTGCCGCCGGTTGATCTTCAAGACCGCCGCGGCGGTGAGGATGCCGGCGACTCCGCCCATCACCCAGAGCCCGATCCGACTGGCCGGATCGAAGCCCAGCGCGTCCAAGGCAGTCAGGGTGGACAGCAGGACGGCTATACCGCCACCGACGACGACGGTCAAGACCGAGGCCACGATCCGTTGGACCAGGTCCAGGCTCTGCTCGTCCTTCTGTTGCTCAGCTCGTTCGAGGTCTCGGAACTGCTCCGGACTCGGGGTCGACGAGCCGGTGAGCGGCTGCTTCTCGGCTTCGCGTTCCTTGACGTGATGACGCCTCATGTCGCACCTCCCGGTTGCGTGGGGACGCTTTCGGTGTGGTGTCCGTCTGGTCGCTCGACGTGCCCGTCAGAACCTGATGGTCCGGCGGTCGCGCTGGGGGCACGGGCGAATACCTTTGCCACTCCAAGATACCCGCCGACCCCTGGGAAGCCAGGGGCTCAGACCAGGCCGAGTCCCTTTTCCAACGAGGCGATGATCTTCGGCCGCAGTTCGGCGGCGGCGATCACCTCGTCCACCGAGCCGACCTCGACCGCACGGTGGATGTTGTGCACCCGGTCGAATTCGGTGGCGACCTCGCCGAGCTTCTCGCTGCGGACGTCGCGACGCAGATCCGCCAGTTCGGTGGCCAACGTGGCTCGCTCCGCGTCGGAGGCGGCAGCCAGCTGCTCCTCCAGGGCAACGACACGCGGGTCCTTGGCGGTCCGGGCGTCGACGTCACGGGAGAAGACCACCGCGGCGGCGGGCGCGCCACCGATCACCGAGGCGTAGGAGCCCTCGATGCCCAGGACGGTCATCTGCGGGTTCAGAGCCTTGGAGAAGACCACGAACGCGCCGCCGTGATAGCGGGAAATGACGCAGAACACGATCGGGCCGTCGAAGTTGACGATGGCCCGGCCGATCTCGGCGCCATACTCCAACTGGAGTTTGCGCAGCGACTCCGGCGACCCGTCGAAGCCGGACAGGTTGGCCAGCACCACCACGGGGCGGTTGCCGCTGGCCGCGTTGATGGCTCGGGCGGTCTTCTTCGACGACCGTGGGAACAGGGTGCCGGCGGTGTAGACGTCCGGCCCGTCGGCAGGCGGGAAACCCTGCCTGGGCACGGACTTGGACTCGATCCCGATCAGACAGACGGGCAGTCCACCGAGATGGGCATCCCACACCACCGAGGTCTCGGCATCGGCCATCTGTGCCCAGCGCTCCTGCGTCGGATGATCCTGGTCGGAGACCGCCGCCATCACCGTACGGATGTCGAACGCCTTCTTGCGATCGGGGTTCGTCACGCTGGAGAAGATGTCGCCGACCGTGGTGAAGCCAGAGTCGGCCGGATCGTGCGGGAAGACCGTCACGTCGCGGTCGTGCGGATCGGACGTCGGTGCCCGTCGCGGCCCGGTCTCGCCCGGCGCCACATAGCTGTGCTCGTAGTGCGCCATCAAGATCTCCCGCGCACTGGTGAGGTCAGGCGCCCAATACTGCGCCTGGCCGTTCGGACCCATCACGCGGTCGTAGCCGCCGATACCGAAGTTGTCCTCCGCCGACACGCTGCCCGAGAAGTCCAGCGTCTGCTTGCCGGTCAGCACCATCGCGGAGTCGGGAGTCATGACCAGCACACCCTTGGTGTGCATCAGCATGGTCGCCTCGGCGTTCCAGTACGGCTGCGCGCCGACGTTGATGCCGGCCACCACGACATTGATCTCGCCGCCGTTCTGGGTGAACTCGACGATCCGCTTCAAAGCCCGCGCGACCCAGTCCATGTTCTCGGTGCCGGACTCCATCGAGATCCGGGCGCCGGCGGACAGCGCGAACCACTCGACCGGGATGCCGCGCTCCTCGGCCAGGTCCAGGGCGGCGATGATCCGGGAACACTCGGCTTCGGCCACCGCACCCAACGACCGCAGCGGGTCACCGCACAGCACGATCCGCTCGATCCCGTCGGGATAGCGCTCGGTCGGGGTGGAGATGAGACCGGCGATGATGCCCGCCTTGTTCTGGCCGTACGGACGATCGACCGGCACCAGCCGCCCGGTGTCGTCCAGGTCGTACTCGATCGAGGTCCCGTCCGGTCCGGCGATCATGGCCTGCAACTCGTACGGGTAGACCACCCCGCGCCGCTTGGCCCGGACGACCTTCTGGTCGTAGTCGTCCAGCGGCTTCAGCCGGAACAGCGGGGGTGCGCCGAGCGTCGTCACGACGCCGGAGCCCGGCTGGTAGTGGAAGCCGGCCACCAGCAACTCGACGTCGCCGCCGGGCAGTCGTACGTTGCCGCCGACGAGCAACTCCTCGATGCCGGCACCGGTGGTCATCGGCGCCAGCTGGCTCTGCAGGGCGGTCAACTGCTCCGGATCCGCGGCGATGGTGGGCCAGATGTAGATCCAGACGTAGTTCATGTCCAGCCGCTTGCCGGCCATCCCGGCGGCGGCCCGCACACGGCGGATCGCCTCACGGCAGTTGGAGATCGCCCGTTCCGCATGGGGCAGGCCGACGACCCGTCCCCGGTCGTCACGGATCACGGCCAGCTGGCGGACTTGGGCCAGCGCGACCAGCCGGACGTCGGCCTCGTTACCCGGCGCGACGCATCGGTAGAGCAGCACATCCTCGGGTGCGTCCAGCCGGGTGACGTCGAATTCCCGCAGCCGACCGAGCGTGAGCCGGCGGCCGATCATCGGATGCACACCGCGGACCAGGGTGTCCTCCACCAGGATCGCGTCCGGGTCGGGGGCGCCCGGCTCGGGGCGGAAGATGAAGTAGCCGACCCGGCCGTCGCCGGGGCAGATCGCGACAGTGAATCGGGTGCCCTCGTGGATCAATCCCAGGCCGGCCAGTCGATGGGCGATCTCGGCGGAGGCATCCTCGTCGTCGTCCGGCACCGATGGCCAGGACAGATAGAGATCGATCACGCTGCGATGCCCGGCGGGTGCCTCGGCGATCTGGCCGGCCACGGCCGTGATCAGGTCGCTGCCGGGCGCCAGCTCGTCGAACCGGCCGATCGTGCTGACCACATGGGTCGGTCGCTGGTCGGTGACGTAGTCGGCCACGGCGAACGGCCGGCCGTCGACGGTCAGCTCCCGCAGATCATGCAGCGCATAGCCGCGGTAGTGCCGCTTGATCAGCACCGCCAGCATCGGCTCGTCGGACGGCATCGCCCCGTCCTCGATCCGCGCGGCCAGGAAGCCGGCGATCGGCTCCGGGATGTCGACCAGCTTGTCGATCCGGGCGTCGCGCTCCGGCCCGGCCGGCAGATCGGTCAATGCCTCCAGCTCGGCTGACACACTGTCCAGGACACTCTGCCGTTCGGCGTCGACCAGCGGCTGGTCGTACCAGCGGAACCGTACGCTGCGTGCCAGCTCGCCCACGATCGGGAAGCGGAGCTGGGTCGCGGTGACGAGCCGGTCCAACAGATCGTGGTACGCGTGCTCGTCGGTGGCCGGTGGCGGAGGCTCGCCGATCCAGCGCTGCAGGATCGAGGTGACCAGCTGCACATCGGGGGTCCAGCGCTGCTGGGCCAGGAACAGCCGGAAGACCGCCCGCTCCAGTTCGGGGGTGTGGTCCAGGTCGGCGATTCCGTAGTGCCGCAGCGCCCGGGTCAGCTTGTCGCGAAAGTCGGCGGGCAGCGCGCCGCGCTCCGGATCGAGGCTGCGCAGGTAGGTGTGGAAGTGCTCCCGCGGGCTGTGCACCCGGTTCTCGATGTGCCGGTCCTCGCCGGCCGGCCGGTTGCGGGACAGCTCGGCGAAGTCGGCGAACGCCTCCAGCAGCAGCAGTTCCCCGTCCAGCGGTGATTCGCCGGCCGCCACCATCGCGTCCCGGTCGGTCAGGTACGCACTCAGGGTGCTGCCGTTGTCCTGCGGGTCCAGGTCGTAGCCGCGCAGCATCGCGTACAGATCGCGTCGCCTGGTCAGGGCCCGTTCGGCCGGATCGGAGGACGGGGCGCCCTCGCCGGGCAGGTCGAGTTCGACGGCGTCCGCCTCGTCGCCGACGATCTCCTCCTCGGCATCGCCGACCGGCTCCAACCGGATCAGCGGTGCCCCGGTCTCGACCTGGCTGCCGCTGGAGACCAGCAACTCTTTCACCTTCGCCCCGAAGGGTGCGCTGAGCACCGTCTCCATCTTCATCGACTCCAGCACCAGCACCGGGGCGCCGGGCGAGACCTCGTCGCCGACCGCGACCGGGGTGGCGACCACCAGTGCCGGGGCGGGGGAGCGGAGCACACCGCCCTCGTCCAGGCTGACCCGGTGGGTGACGCCGTCGACCTCGACCAGCTGGACCGGGCCGTGAGTGGCGGTGATCAGCCGGTGCGTACGGCCGCCCACGGTGAGCCGGCTCTTGTACTCGTCCAGCCGGTCGATCGCGGCCTCGACGACATACTCCTCAGGGCCCTGACAGATGACTACCCGGAACCGCTGCGGACCGGCTCGGAAGACCGTGACCTGGTACGCGACGCCGCGCAGCTTCACGTCGATGGCGCGGCCGGTGCGATGCTGCACCTGAGGCCGGCCGCCGCGCGCGGTCTCGATCAGCCGGGTGCGTTCCAGCGCCTCTTCGCTCTCGTACGCCTCGATCCCTGCCGCGACCAGTGCCACTCCGGAGTGGCGGTGAGCGACCAGGCCGCCCTCGGCACGGGTCCGGTCGATCCAGCCGGTGTCGGCCCATTCGCTGTCCCCGCAACCGTCGATGACCTCGGGAGCGTTCAGCAGATCGAGCACGAAGCTCTTGTTGGTCGCGCCGCCGTCGATCACCACGGTGGTCTCGCTCATGGCCCGGCGCAGTCGGGCCAACGCCTCGTCGCGATCGCGGCCGTAGGCGATGATCTTCGCGATCATCGAGTCGAAGTCGGCGGGAATCCGGTCGCCCTCGCCGACTCCGGTGTCGACCCGGATGCCCGGCCCGGCGGGCAGGTCCAGCAGGGTGATCTTGCCCGGCGCCGGGGCGAAGTCACGATCGGGATCCTCGGCATTGAGCCGGGCCTCGACGGCATGCCCGATCTCGCGGGGCTTCTCGCCCTCCAGCCGGCCGCCGTCGGCGATGTGGATCTGCAGTTTCACCAGGTCGGTGTCGGTGGTCACCTCGGTGATCGGGTGCTCCACCTGCAGCCGGGTGTTGACCTCGAGGAACGCGAAGAGCTTGTCGGCCGGGTGATAGAGGAACTCGACGGTGCCGGCACCCGCGTACCCGACGGCGATGGCCAGCCGCTCCGCCGCAGCCTTCAACTCGTCGGCCTGCTCCTGGCTGAGCACCGGGGAGGCCGACTCCTCGATCACCTTCTGATTGCGGCGCTGCACCGAGCAGTCGCGGACCCCGATCGCCCAGGCGGTGCCCTGCCCGTCGGCGATCAGCTGGACCTCGACATGCCGGGCTCCGGTGACCAGCTTCTCCAGGAACACCACGCCCGAGCCGAACGCTCGTTGCGCTTCGTCCCGGGTCCGCTCGTACGCGTCGGTCAGCTCGGCGTCGGAGCTGACCTTGCGGATGCCGCGACCACCGCCACCTGCGGTGGCCTTCAGCATCAGCGGATAGCCGATCTCGGCGGCACTCTTCAAGGCGTCGTCCAAGGTGTCGACGCCACCGCGACTCCAGGGTGCGACGGGGACACCGACCTCCTCGGCGATCAGTTTGGAGCCGATCTTGTCGCCGAGCTTGCGCATCGCCTCCGGGCTCGGGCCGATGAAGGTGACGCCGATCCGCTCGCACAACTCGGCGAAGCCCGGGTCCTCCGCGACGAACCCCCAGCCCACCCAGGCGGCGTCGGCGCCGGTCTCGACCAGGGCCTTCTCCAGCACCGCATAGTCCAGGTACGGACGATTGGCCGCCGGTCCGAGGTCGTAGGCCATGTCGGCCTCCCGCACGAACATCGCGCGGCGCTCGCCCTCGGTGTGCAATGCCACCGTGGCGATCCGGCCACCGTCGGGCCCGGCCTGAGCGTTCAGATCCCGGACCGCATGGATGAGCCGCATCGCGGCCTCGCCACGGTTGACGATGGCAATGCGGGAGAACATCGGGGGCTTACCTCCGGAGGGCATCGACGGTGAGTCCCGGGGGCGGGTGTCTCACCGGGTCAGCCTGCCATCAAACGTGTGGTTGGTACCAACCTGGCGCGCTCTGGCGCCGAGTGTCGCACTCCCTGGCATCATGAGCCGAATGAGTCTCGACCGTGACCGCGATGCCGACGGCCGGGCTCGGCAGGCGCGACCGCGGGATCGGCTGGGCCGGCCACTGCCGTACGGAAGCCTCGGAGTCGAGCCGGTCTCGGAGGACCCGCTGCCGCCGGACGAGACCATCGAGACCGCCCGTGCGTTGCTGGCGGAGGGGCGGCCGTTCTCCGCGCACGAGGTGTTCGAGGCCCGCTGGAAGGACGCTCCCACGGCCGAGCGCGATCTGTGGCAGGGGCTGGCGCAGCTGTGTGTCGGCAGCACTCATCGCGAACGCGGCAATGCGGTCGGGGCCGGCCGGTTGTGGCGGCGGGCGCTGGGACGGCTCACCGCCTATCGCGCCACCGATCACCCGGTGTACGGCCTGGACCTCGCCGCGCTGACCGGCTGGCTCGCCGACCGGTTGGCCGATCTCCCGGCCGACGACGAGGTTGCGGTCGGGGTCGATCCGGGGCTACCGCCGCTGTGAGGGCCTCAGTCGAAATCGGCTAGGGGTGCCGTACGTGCTCGGTGCGGCTGCCGGGCGGCGTCGGTGAGCTGCCGGTGGAACTCGGGATGGTCGTCGAGATAGATCCGCAGCCGGCTCAGGCCCTCGTCCTGCAGACGGACGACGTCGGCGCCGGAGCGATGCAGCTGGGCGGCGACCGGACCGGCTGGGCCAGCTGGGTCAGCAGCGTGGCGACGGCCTCGTTGCCGGCCGCCGGCCCACGGGCTGCTTCCTGCCAGGACACGGCCTGCCGATAGACAGCTGGGCGGAGGTATGAGCAGGGTTCGACCATGAACCGTGCGAGTGCACCATCGCTGCTGCCGACATGAACAGTTCCTCTCGGGGCCGTACCTGGGCTGCTATGCGCAGCTTGGCAGCAGGGCCGAACACAACTCGGGCTCCGGGTGAGGTCAGCGCAGGTTTGTCACCACAGGGGCCGGACCGGCGGCAGTTCTCCGTCTCCCTGACGGACCACGGCGACGAGATCCTTCCGCAACGCCGCGACACGGTCGCTGCCGATGATCTCGGACCACCGACTCTCCAACGAGTGGTAGATGGTCTCGGACGCCAGCAGCAGACCGCTCCCTCGATCGGTCAGCTCCACCGGCCGGACCCGGGCATCGCCGGACGGGGCCAAGCGGCGTGCGTACCCCGCCTCGACCAAGGCGTCGATCAGCTTGCTGCTGGCCTGTTTCGTCATGCCGAGGACGGCCCCCAGTTCACTGCCCGGCAACGGGCCGTCGCGCAGCGCGAGCAGGGCGAAGCCGTACGCCGGTCTGACGTCAGCCCAGCCCTGCTCGGCAAGTTCGGCGTGCAGGTCGGTGATCAGTTGCCGATAGGCGATCGCCAGCAGCCGGGCCAGCGGTAGCGATCCGTCGGCTGCGGTGGCCTGGCTCACTGGGCCCACGGCGGAGTCAGCAGCGAGCCGTCGCCCAGCTGCGCCTGCCCGCCAACGGGCAGACAGCAGAGCAGTTCGAGTGGGTCGTCGCCGGGATTGCCGAGGCCGAAGGGGACACCCATCGGCACCACGATGACGTTGCCCGGCGTGGCGGTCTCCCGGGTGTCGCCGATCGCCACCTCGGCCGTGCCGCGGAGGACCAGGAAGATCTCCTCCCTGGTCAGCGAATGGGGCGTCGGAGCCGTGCCGGGGGCGAGCTCGACCCGCCACAGCGAGTTGTCGGTGGTGTTGCCGCGGCTGGGCGTGGCGAGCGAGGTGAAGCTGGTGCCACCCAAGGTGTGCGTCGGTGCGGTGGGTGCCTGAATGACGGGCATGGTCGGTCTCCTCTACAGACGGTCGTCCACAATTGGTCAACTGTGTTGACCAGTCTGCCGAACGTAGGTCAGATGGTCAACTAAATTGACCGATATTGATGCCCAGCTGTTGACATGCCGTCCGGTTCGGACCGGCGGGAGTCGCCAACTGGCACACTCAGCGGAGCGATGGCAGTGCTGGGGAGGTTGATCGAGTGACGCGAGCATCGGGGCGCGACTGATGCTCGTCGCCGGCGGCCCGCGAGCCCGGGTGATCGAGCCGGTCGAGTTGCGTGGCGTGGGTGTTGAGGTGGCCGGCGCGATGCTGGCCCGCCATCGCTCCAACTGAGCAGCGGGTCAGAGAGTTCAGCGCGTGGGGCCCATCAATGCATGGGTCTCGTCGCTGGTCAGGGCCGGTACCGGTAGTGGCGAGGCGGCCCCGGGCTCGGTGCGGAGACCGTCGAGCATCAGGTGCAGATAACGCCGGTAGAGGTCGGGATGAGCGGTCCGCGAGCGCATCATGATCGCGTTGATCCCGACCTGGATGAAGGTCAGATCGGTGCCGACGACGTCGTCCCGGAGCTGGCCTGCCGCACGGGCGCGCTCGACCAGGGCGCGGTACTTCGGCGCCATCACCGTCCGATTCCAGTCGTGCTGCTCGACGCCGATCCGGTCCCCGTTCAGGATCTGCGCGAGTCCTTTGTCCCGTAGTTGCAGGGCCAGTGCGTTCTCCAGGAAGTCGACCAGGCCGTGCCAGGGGTCCGGATCGCGCAGCGCTGTGTCGGCGAGCGCTCCGAACTCGGCGGTCTGCTCGGCGAAGAGTTCGGCGAGCACCTCGTCCTTGTTGGCGAACCGGCGGTAGGCAGTGCCTACCCCGACACCGGCGTGGTGGGCGATGTCGTTCAGGGTCACGTCGAGACCGCGCTCGGCGAACAGTTCGCGGGCGGCCGCCAGGATGCGCTGCTTGTTCTCCGCGGCGTCCCGGCGCAGGGTCCTCGGCTGGGTCACGATCAGCAGCCTAACCTATCCGGATAGAAATTATCCGGATACGGTGCTAGAGTTCTGCACTATGCGGATAGTAAGTATCCATTTATCGCTCGTGCTGGCCTTGTTGACGGTGTTCGGGCCCATCTCGATGGATTTGTATCTGCCGGTGTTGCCTCGACTGGCCGGCGATCTGGAGGCGGGCACCTCGGCAGCCCAGCTGACCATCACCGCTTGCCTGGTCGGTCTGGCGGTCGGGCAGATCATCGCCGGCCCGCTGTCGGACCGGTTCGGCCGACGGCGTCCGCTGATCATCGGGGTGAGCCTCTATGTGGCGGCTTCCGTCGCCTGCGCGTTCAGTCTCAGCGTCGAGATCCTGATCGCTGCCCGACTGCTGCAGGGGCTGGCGGGCGCGACCGGGGTGGTGATCGCGCAGGCGGCCGGCCGGGATCTGTATTCGGGTCCTGAGCTGGTGCGCTACTACAGCCGGCTCACCGTGCTGGCCGGTTGCGCCGCGATCGTGGGCCCGCTCGTCGGGGGCCAGCTCGCGGCAGTCACCGACTGGCGCGGCATCTTCGTCTTCCTCGGTGGCGTGGGCGCGGCGATCCTGATCGCGGTGTTGCTGATCTTCCGGGAGTCGCTGCCGGTCGAGGATCGTACGGCCGGGGGTCTGTCCCATTTCCGCGGCAATGTCCGGGTGCTGCTCGCCGACCGGCGATTCCTCGGCGCCGCGCTGACCATCAGCTTCCTCAACGGCGCGGTGTTCGCCTATCTCAGTGGCGCCACCTTCGTCCTGCAAGGCATCTACGACCTGACGCCGCAGCAGTACTCCTATGCCTTCGGCCTGGGCTCGCTCGCGTACGTGCTCAGCGGGTTCGTCTCCGGCCGGCTCAGTGAGCGCTGGTCGCCGACCGGTACGTTGCTGCTCGGCCTCGGTCTGGCCGTCGCCGGGAGCGCCGGCATCCTCGCTGCCGCGCTGGCCGACTTGCCGCTGTTGGTCATCCTCGCCTCGATCGTCGTCCTGACCAGTGGGGTGGCGGCCAGCACTCCGCCCGCCACCGCGACCGCACTGGCCGACTATGCACAGATGGCCGGCACCGCCGCGTCGCTCCTCGGCCTCGGTCGCTATGCCTTCGGCGCCCTCGCCGCGCCACTGGTCGGGTTGGCCGGCGAGGACACAGCGGTTCCGCTGGGGGTTGTCGCCGTTGCCTGCGCGGTCCTGGCGGGTGCTTCGTACCTCCTCAGCCACAGGTCTCGATAAGGTGCCTGGGCTGTCCCCCTACTGGCTTGGGCTGGCAGCCGGTCGTCGTGCCACACTTCTTTCGTGGCCGATCGGAAGAGCCACGTCGGTAGAACGAAGAAGGATTCGGTGTCATCGATGGCCAATTTCTGATCCCTGACTCGGGTGGACCCCGTCTGTGCTTCGCTAACCCACATGTCTCCCCGACCGGCTCCCACCAGGTATGACCCGACTGCTATGCGGATCCTGGATGCTGCTGCGGAGTTGATCGACGCGAGTCTGTCCGACGCCGCTGACGACCTGCCGGCCCGGTTGAGAGCGATCCACTTCCCTGCGGCGCTGGACTGGATTCGGGTCGAGGACATCGCCCGGGTGCTGTCGGGCTACCAGCCGGCGATCAGCAAGAAGTCGATCGTGAACCGGTGGGGGAGCAAGGAAGAACTCGTCCACGACGCCGCCCTGCACTGCATCCTCTATCGCGACCAGCCGGCCGGTGGCACCCCGGACGCGACACCGGAGTTCTTGGTGGCGGTGGCCATGTCGGCAGGTCTGGCGAGGGCCATCACCCTCACCGCCGACACGATCATGGCGAACCTGGTCGCCTCCCCGCGCAGCTTCTTGCTGATGCACCTAGCCCCGATGCTGCCGCGACATCCGGAGATCCAGCGCGAGATCGCCGCGGACGGGATCCGGATCCAGCAGGAGTGGGCGCAGGGATATCAGCAGTTGATGGCGGCGTACGGGTTGGTGCTGCGGCCCGAGTGGACGATGGAGCGCATCGGACTCGCCGTGCAACTGCTGCTCGACGGGCATCTGCTGCGGACCAGGATCGATCCGGAGCTGATCGAGGAGGCTCGCTGGGAGTCGAGCAGCATCTTCGCCACCGCGGTCGTGACCCTCATAGTGGGCGCGATCGACCACGACCGCTCGGGCCTGACCGCCGCCGACTACCTGGACTCGGTCACGAGCATGAGGAGAGAGGCGCACCAGTGACTGTCACCGAGAAGCCGATGTTCGCGGCTGCCGAGAGCGCTTTGGCGAGACCCGCGGCCGAGCACCTGTGGATGCACTTCACCCGAATGTCCAGCTACCACGAGGGTCCGGTGCCGACGATCGTGCGTGGTGAGGGTGCCTATATCTGGGATGACCAGGGCAAACGCTATCTGGACGGCCTCGCCGGTCTCTTCACGGTGCAAGTTGGTCATGGTCGCCGCGAACTGGCCGAAGCCGCTGCCAAACAGGCGGCGCAACTCGCGTACTTTCCGATCTGGTCCTATGCCCACCCGGCCGCGGTCGAGCTGGCGGAGCGGATCGCCGACGCGGCACCGGGAACGATCAACCGGGTGTTCTTCACCACCGGCGGCGGCGAAGCGGTCGAGAGTGCCTGGAAGCTGGCCAAGCAGTATTTCAAGGAGATCGGCAAGCCGCTGAAGCACAAGTGATCTCGCGTGCGGTCGCCTATCACGGCACGCCGCAGGGCGCGTTGTCGCTGACAGGTACTCCGGCCGCCAAGCAGAGCTCCGGCGGCTGCTTCCCGCCGCCACCGGGCTATTTCGAGCGCGTCCGGGAGATCTGCGACCGGTACGACGTCTTGTTGGTCAGCGACGAGGTGATCTGTGCGTTCGGCCGGCTGGGCTACATGTTCGGTGCCGAGCGGTACGGCTATCAGCCCGACATCATCACCTGCGCTAAGGGGATCACCTCCGGCTATGCGCCCTTGGGTGCGATGCTGGTCTCGGATCGGGTGTACGAGCCGTTCGCCTCCGGCACGACGACCTTCATGCACGGCTACACCTTCGGTGGCCACCCGGTGTCCGCCGCCGTGGCGCTGGCCAATCTCGATCTGTTCGAGCGGGACGGGCTGCTCGACCACGTCCGCACCAACGAGGGCGCGTTCCGGGCGACCCTGGAGCGGTTGCGGGATCTGCCCATCGTCGGCGACGTACGCGGGGCCGGCTACTTCTACGGCATCGAGTTGGTGAAGGACAAGGCGACCAAGCTCACCTTCGATGCCGATGAGTCGGAACGACTGCTGCGCCAGTTCATGTCCAAGGCGCTGTTCGACGCCGGGCTCTACTGCCGTGCCGACGACCGGGGCGACCCCGTTGTGCAACTGTCCCCGCCGCTGATCTGCGACCAGCAGCAGTTCGACGAAATCGAGCAGATCCTCCGATCGGTGCTCACCGAAGCGTGGTCTCTGCTGTAGGCGCTGGTCCGGCGACCGCTGGCGTGGTCAGGGTTCTCGAGACCACAGCTGCGCGGCTCGGTCGATGGCCTGCTGTCTGGTCAGCTTCGCGATCTCTGCTTCGGCCATGCCGTGCTTGATCAGCTGACGGATGATGGCTGCCGGAATCGTTTCCTTCGAAGGTGTCGGCACGCCACGTGATGGTTTGGCGCGATCGCGTACGCAGGCCCAGAACTCGTCGGCGGTCACCGCCAGTTGGTCGCGCAGGATGTGCGACCAGATCGACGGCCCATAGTTGCTGCGGTCCGGCGGATGCGAGATCCGAGTCCGCAGGATTCGACCGTCGGGAAGCGTCAACTCATAGGTCACGTGGTGACCGCGACGCCCCGTCGCATTGCGGATCTCGGTCCAACCCTCGATCTCGCAGAACCTCTGGTGATCGGCTCGGGTCGGTTGCGGATGGCGACGGCTCACTGCTGGAGCCACTCCTTGAGCTGCTCGTCGGTCGATAATTCGACGAGTTGCACGAGGTCCCAGTTCTGCTCGTGATTCGGGGCGTGGCGGAGGTGATCGCTCCAGTCTTCCGCGTACTCGCGTAGCGCGTCGATCAACTCGTCGAGTGCGGAGTCGAAGGTGTCTCCGTCGGCCGCGATGGGGAGCCCGGTGAGGAAGATGCTCCATCCGCCGGCTTCCGGAACGGCCTCGACATTGGCAGGCAGCAGGCGGGAGAACGATGCCCGCAGACGCTCCGCGTCCACCACGGCTGCCCGGTGTCGCTCGCGCTGGACGGTCCCCGGCCGACCTGACTCCGCGGCCGTGATCAGGTCACTGAAGTGTTTGCGGGCCTCGGTCACCGTGGCGAAGTGCGTTGCCGTCATTGCGCGCTCCTAGTCGTGTGGGTATGTACAGAGAGTACATCCAGTACAGGCGCGGTTGGGAGTCGGTGGGAACGACTGCTACAGAGGACCCTTGTTAGAATCGCCCGGTGACTGCGGGCCGCACCGACGCGAGCCGAGCGGCCACCATCTACGACGTCGCCAAACTGGCCGGTGTCAGCATCTCGACGGTGTCGAACTCTCTCAACCGGCCCGCTCTGGTGAAGAGTGAGACCCGAGTGCGGGTGCTGGCGGTCGCGGACCAGCTCGGATTCGTGCCGAAGGTGCAGGCCACGGTGCTGGCGACCAAGGGCGTTAAGCGCGTCGGGGTCCTCGCCCCGTTCACTTCGGTGCCGTCCTATTATCGGCGCCTCACCGGTGTGTTGGGGGAGGCGGCCACCCGCGGTCTTGACGTGAGCGTCTTGGACCTGGAGTCGGCTGCGTCGTCGGTGAATCCGGTCCTGGCCAGTATTCCGGCCAGGGGGCGGGTGGATGGCTTGCTCGTGATGGGGCACTCGATCGAGGTCGAGCTCGAGGACCGGCTGCTGGCTCGTGGGCTGAGCACGGTCGTCCTTGATGCGGAAAGTCATCGACTCAGCAGCGTGGTGACCGACGATGTGGCTGCCGGACGAGCGCTTGCGGCGCATTTCGCCGGCCTCGGTCATCGACGCCTCGCGTTCTTGACCCAAGCCCAGACCTCGCCCTATCGATCCACCGCGATCAAGCGCCTGGAGGGCTTCCAGCAGGAGGCGGCCGATCACGGTTGTGTCGTGGCGGTGGCTGAATGCGATGGAACCGTCGAAGGGGCAGCCGCCGCAGTTGCGACCTTCCTTGCGTCGTCGGACCGGGTGACAGCGATCGCCGCGCACTACGACCAGCTGGCTGTGGGCGTGCTGAAAGGTGCTCGTGATCTCGGACTGGAGGTGCCGGAGTCGGTCTCGGTCGCGGGGTTCGACGACGGTCCGGTGGCAGAGGCGATCGGGCTGACGACGATGCGACTTCCGTTCGAGGAGTCGGGACGGATCGCCAGCCAGGTGCTGCTCGACATCATGGGTGACGGCACGCCTCGCCGGACCGTGGTGTTGACCTGTGATCTCATCGCGCGCTCGACGACGGGGCCTGCCGCCTCATAGTGCGGCGAACTTGCGAACCCTCTCCGTGGAGGGTCTTGACAGAATAGAAGTGCTTTTATTAAATTCCAGCTGGTCGCCCACGTCAGGTTCATTCCGCGACCGGCGGCTCGTACGCTCCCTATCGCTCTCTCGTCGAGGAGAAGGCCAGTGACATCTCACAACGGACAGTTCGTATCGCGCCGATCAATGCTGACGGGGGCCGCCGCGATGGCGACCGGCGCCGCGCTCGGGGGCGTCCTGAGCGGCTGCGGCACAGAATCCGGCAGCGGGGGCGGGGAGCCGTCGTCGCCCGCGAAGACGGGCGGCGAGGTGACCTGGTCGAGCCCTGGCAACCCGGGGGAGGCGGCGCGACTGCGGGAGTACTCCAGCGACTACCAAGCGGAATACGGCACCAAGATCACCTGGCAGCAGACCGTCGGCGACTATCAGACCAAGATCCTGACCCAGCTGGTCGGCGGTGCGGCGCCGGACGCCTTTTATGTCTTCGACACCCAGATGGTGAAGATGACCGACACCGGCAAGCTGGTGGACCTGAGGCCGTACCTCGAGCGACCGGATGCTGCGGTCAAACAGGACGAGTTCTATCCGAAGCTGACAGAGTGGATGGCGCCTCGGACCGGCGAGGGTGTGTATGGCCTCGTCGTCGACTGCAATCCCAAGGTGTTCTGGTTCAACCAGGACCTGCTGGCCGAGGCCGGTGTCAGCCAGGATCCGGCGGCCGCCTTCGAGGCGGGGAGCTGGAACCAGAACGCGGTGACCGATCTGTTGACCAAGGTCAAGGCGACCGGCAAGCGCGGGCACGTCTTCGAAGCGACCTGGTTCGACCTGGCCAGCTGGATCACCACATTCGGCGGGACGGCATTCGACGAGGACGGCAAGGCAGTGTTCGACACCGATCCGAAGGCGCTGGCCACCCTGGAATGGCTGTTCGATCAGATGGCGTCGGGAAACATCTCCTACGGCGGAAGTCTCCCCAAGGGTCAAGGCTCCGACGCATTGTTCTACGGTGGCCAGCTGGCCTCGCTCGGCTACGGTCGCTGGGTTCTGCCCAACCTCACGAAGCTGAAGTTCAGGTACGACATCGCGCCGCTACCGTCCGAATCGGGTCGGGACGTGGCGCCGGTCGGCGTCTATTGCGCGGCCATGTCGGTGAACAAGAGTGCCAAGGACTCCGAAGCCGCTCAGCAGTTCGCCGCCCGCTTCTGCAGCGTGGACGGTGCTCGGGCGCGGCTCTCCAACGGAGGCAACGCGGTGCCGGCGATCAAGGGACTCGACGACATCGCGACCGAGAACTCGGTGCCGCCACATGGTGCCGTGTTCAACCAGGCGGTGGCGAACGGGTACGCGGTGCCTCAGGTGCTGGCTCGTCACCCGGAGCTGGCAGCGGAACTGCCGATCACCATGGACACATTGATCAAGTCGGGCAAGGAGACCGCCAAGTCGTTCGCCGAGAAGTTGGCCGACATGATCAACACGGCGAAGGTATGAGTCCGGACGGGCCGGATTTCGACGCCAGATTCACCCACTCCGCCCGCATCTCTCACCTCCGGCGAACTGCGGCTCCCGACTCGATGACGGATTTGTTGGATGCGGTGCAACTCGGGTGCGACGTGGCCGACCTGGTTCGGATTCGTCGTGGTCACGCGGCTCTGGTCGAGGAGTCCGCCAGGAACTGGTTTGACAGCCATCGTGACCTGCTTCGAGCCCTGCCCTTCGTGGACGGGGACCATGTCGTCGCAGTGGGGGATTCCATCACTGCCGACAGCCTGGGTTGGTTCGAGCAACTCGGGCGGGCGCTCTCCATGGACGGCAGCGCGGTTCGGATGACGAATCTGGCGGTTTCCGGGCACAGCAGCGAAGGTGCCGTGGAGATGCTCGATGTCATCGCGGCGGCTCGGCCCAGTCACGTTCTGGTCATGCTCGGTACGAACGACGTCCGGCGGCATGGGCCACAGCTGGACACGCGGCTGTGCTCGCTGCCCGAGACCGAACGCAATCTGCGATCCATCCACCGGGTTCTCTCCGGGCAGGTCGGGGCTGCCGTCACGTTGATCACCCCGACCGCGATCGATCAGACGGCGCTGACCGAGGACCGCTATCCGCACGTCGCGTGGTGCCAGGAGGATCTGCGGGAGGTAGCTCGGCGGATCCTCGAGCTCGACCTGCCGGCGATTGGTGCCTTCGATCCCACAGTGCTCGGCCGTGGCTCCAGGCTTCGGCTCTGCGACGGAATCCATCCCACCCTCGACGGCCACCGTGACCTGTTGACGCTCATTGCCGAATCCCTCGCCTCCATCTCAACCCGACCACACACAGGAAGGCCCGTCGCATGATCACCGAGCCCCCTCGATCGAGGATCGCGTCCCCGCCGGATTTCGCTCATCGGGGCCATCGTCTTCCTCGCCTTGGTGGTGGGATCGGCAATGGCCACCGATCAGGTTGCTGCGAGTCCGCCGGCCGCGGTCGAAGCCAAGCATGGTCAGCACCGGCAGTGGGTGTCCGCCTGGCAGGGGAGTCCGGTCCGGGGTGCGACCTTCGACAACAAGACCTGCCCGAGTGATGTCGGACTGGACAACCAGACGGTGCGAAACGTCGTCCGCGTGGCTGCGGGCGGTCAGCAGATTCGGGTTCGGGTGAGCAACACCTACGGCGAGAAGCCGCTGCGGATCGGTCGCAGCTCGGTGGCGATCGCCACCGGCAGCGGTGCCGGGATCGAGCGAGGCACCGGCACCCCGATTCGGTTCTCGGGCAGGCGGACCGCATTGGTGCCGGTCGGCGGGACGCTGGTTTCCGATCCGATCACCTTCCGTGTTCGGGCGCAGCAGAAGCTCGCGATCTCGCTGTATCTGCCGGAGCCCACCGGGCCGGCGACCCAGCACTACTTCGCCACTCAGGACAGCTACCTCGCCGCCGGGTCCCGGTCAGGCAGCGGATCGGCGCCGGACCGCACCAAGATCACCTGCTGGTTGTTCGCCTCCGGGGTCGATGTGCTTGCCGGGCCACGGGTCCGTGGCACGGTCGTGACGTTGGGTGACTCGATCACCGACGGTTACGGATCGAGCCAGAACCTCGACCGGCGCTATCCCGATCAACTCGCTCGCCGGCTTGCCGCCCGCAAGGGAGGCACTCTGTCCGTCAGCAATGCGGGCATCGGCGGCAACACGATTCTCGCCGAACGCACCGACTTCACGATGTTCGGCGACACCGCCTCGGCCCGGTTCGACCGAGACGTGCTCAGCCAGCCTGGTGTCACCGATGTGATCCTGCTTGAAGGCATCAACGACATCGGTGCCAACTCCGCGAATGCCCGTGACCTGATCGAAGCCCAGCGGGCCGTGATCAGCCAGGCGCGGGCTGCCGGACTTCGCATCTACGGTGCGACCCTGACTCCCTTCGGTGGATCCGATGGTGGCGGCGACTACGGCACCGCGTACGGCGAGCGGCAGCGGCAGGCGCTGAACCGATGGATCCGGACCAGTGGCGAGTTCGACGCGGTCTTCGACTTCGACCGAGCCGTTCGCGATCCTGCGAACCCGACCCGGATGCGCGCCGCGTACGACTCCGGTGATCACCTTCATCCCAACGACGCCGGCTATGCGGCGATGGCGGCTGTCGTCGATCTAGATCGACTGCTCCGCGACTAGGGAACCACTGATCAAAGAGCTATCTGAGCGTGGCGGTCGGGCGGGCTCGATCCTGGCGGCGCCGGGTCGTGGGAGGGCATCGAAACCTGGCTCACTGCCCCGGTTCGGGGCCTGTGGGCCGG
>JASGEZ010000054.1:0-4465 GCA_047605905.1 Microlunatus sp. | reverse complement strand
TCGTTCCCGCACTGGGTCGGCTGATCTCGGCCATCCCCACCCCACTGGCGCAGGCCATGCTCGCCGGCATCGTGCTGTCGTTGTGCCTGGCCCCGGTACGCGGACTGGCTTCGGAACCGTGGCTGGTCGCGCCGATCCTGGTCGGCTGGCTGCTGGCGACCCGGTTCGTGCCTCGTTGGGCGGTGCCGATCGCGTTCGCCATCACACTGCTGGTCATCGGCGTGGCCGCCTGGGGTGATCTCGGTCAGGCTGCCGTCCCGCCGGCGCTTGCCTGGACCGCGCCGACTCTGACCTGGTCGGCGGTGTTCGGTCTCGCGCTGCCGTTGTTCGTGGTGACGATGGCGAGTCAGAACGTGCCAGGGGCGGCGGTCATCTCCTCGTACGGCTATCCCGTGCCCTGGCGGGAATCGATGACCGTCACCGGGATCGGCACACTGGCCGGCGCCACGTTCGGCGGACACGCGATCAATCTGGCCGCGATCACCGCCTCGATGACCGCGAACCCGGACGTCCACCCCGATCCGCGACGCCGCTGGGTCGCAGCCCACGCCGCCGGCTGGACCTACTTGGTGCTGGGTCTGTTGTCGGCTCCACTGACGGCGTACGTGTCACTGGCTCCGGCGGATGTGATCGGCACGGTCGCGGGGTTGGCGCTGCTGGGCACCTTGGCCGCCTCGTTGCACGGCGCGCTGGCCGGGCCACAGCGACGGGAGGGCGTCATCATCTGCTTCGTCGTGGCGGCCTCCGGCACCGTGATCGGGGGCATCGGCGCGGCGTTCTGGGCACTGGTGGCCGGACTGGCGGTCCAGGCGCTCCTGACCGGCCGCCTAGCTGCTGGCTCATCCCCGACGACGGGGACGAGCCAGCAGTCAACTCGCTGACGAGCCCTCGCGGTCGCTGCCCTCGGCTTCCTCCTCGCTGGAGGACGCATCGCCGGAGGAAGACTCACCCGAGGACAGGTGGAAGCCGGCTTCTGCCAGGTCGTCGGCCAGATCGTCGGAGACGAGCAGGTCCTCGCGGACCTGTCCCGTGCGGTACGCGGTGCGCGCCACCATGTGCGCCGACACCGGCGCCGTCAGCAACTGCAGAATCGCCACCAGGACGAGCATGCCGAGCGGCTTGATGCTCTGCAGCGAGAACGCGACCCCGACGATCACGAACAGCAGGCCGAGGGTCTGTGGCTTCGTTGCGGCATGCATCCGGGTCAGCACATCCGGGAACCGGACCAGCCCCACCGCAGCGGCGAAACACAGGAAGGCACCGAGCAGCAGGAACACGGCGCCGACAAGATCGAGCACCGGATTCATCGGCCCTCTCCCCCCGCCTCGGACTCGCGCCGCGACGGCTGCGCCGAGCTTGGCGCTGACTCCGATGTCGAGTCCCGCCACTTCCCGGTCCGGTCCCGATCAGCGGCGAACCGCGCCATGCTCAGGGCACCGGCGAAGCCCAGCAGTGACAGCACCAGCATGATCGGGATCGTGGTGGTGTGGTGGTTGTGGGCGGCTTCCATCGCCAGGGCCGCGATCACAATGGCGACCACGACGTCCGCCGCGATCACCCGGTCCAGGGTCGACGGCCCGCGGGTCATGCGTACCAACGTCAGCGCCATGGCCGCACCGAGGAGCACAACCCCGATCATGATGATCACACTGGCTGCACCGGTCATCGGCCTGGGCCTTCCTCAGTTCGGGTCCAGCCGGCTCGACCTTGTTCGATGGCCGCGATCTCGGCGTCGGAGCCGTAGGCGCGGATCACCCGTTCCTCGGCTGCCAGCACACCCTGTCGGGCGGCGACGATCTCAGCTTCGGACCTGACGTCCATCACGTGCAGATAGAGCACGCTTTCCTGGCGGCGTCCCTCCATCACCAGGCTGCCCGGCACCAGAGAGACCAGCTCGGAGGTCAGCGTCAGATAGAGATCGGAGTGGGTCCGCAGGTCCACCCTGACGACGGCATTGCGGACCGTGTGGCCGAAGTTGAACGCCTGCGCGGCCACCGAGACGCTGGAGCGCACCAGGTCGAACAGCAGCACCACGATCAGTTTCGTGTGCGCCCAGAGCCGGAAACGGCCATGGAAGTCGATCGGCGGCAGCGGGAACACCCAGGTGATCAGCAGTCCGAGGACGAATCCCGACACCAGATTGGCGACCGACAGATCGCCCCAGAGCAGCACCCATACCACGGCCCCGACCAGCGGGACACGCAGGTGCGGTCGGCGCCGTCTGGTTGTCAGCGGCTGCTTGGCCGGCCGCTCCGGCGCATGGTCGCCGATGACGCCGCCCAGCCGGGACTCGAGATCGTCGCTCATCGCACTCCCTCCGGCAGCACGGCCTGCACGTACGGCAGGCCGCTGAGCAGATCGGTCGCGGCCCGGTCGGAGTAGCCGTACAGCGGGCCGGCGACGAAGGTGATGCCGAAGCCGATCAGCACCAGGAAGCCCGCGGTCACCACCATCCCCCGGGGCAGCAGCACCGAACGACGCCGGACGACCAGCGGATTCCCGCTCGGCGTGCCCTCCGGCACGGCACGCCAGAACGCGCGGTTCCAGACCTTGGCCATCGCATACAGGGTCAGCAGGCTGGTGGCAACGCCACCGACCACCAGCACGTACGCGAGCACGCCGCCGTGTTCCACCCCGGCCTCCAGCAGTCCGATCTTGCCGACGAATCCCGACAGCGGCGGGATCCCGGCCAGATTCATCGCCGGCACGAAGAACAGCACCCCGAGCATCGGCGAGAGCGCGGCCAGCCCGCCGAGTTCGTTGAGCGACGTACTGCCGCCGCGACGCTCGATCAGCCCGGTGACCAGGAACAGCGTGGTCTGGATGGTGATGTGGTGCGCGGTGTAGAAGATCGCCCCGGCGTAGCCGGCCGTGTCGGCCAGCGCGATGCCGAAGATCATGTAGCCGATGTGGCTGACCAGCGTGAAGGACAGCATCCGCTTGATCTCGGACTGCGCGACCGCGCCGAGGATGCCGATGATCATGGTGGCCAGCGCCGCCCACATCAGCAGGCCGGTCAGCGGACTGTCCGGGAACAGCAGGGTCTGGGTGCGGATGATCGCGTACACACCGACCTTGGTCAGCAGGCCCGCGAATACCGCGGTCACCGGCGCCGGTGCGGTCGGGTAGGAGTCCGGCAGCCAGGCCGACAGCGGGAACACCGCGGCCTTGATCGAGAACACCGTGAGCAGCAGCAGCTGCAGCACCAGCTGGATGTCCGGCGACAACTCCGGTAGTCGCAGCGACAGCTGGGCGAAGTTCACCGTGCCGCAGGCCGCATAGATGCAGGCGATCGCGATCAGGAACAGCAACGAGGACAGCACGCTGACCAGCACGTACGTGGTGCCGGCTCGGATCCGCTGACCGGTGCCGCCGAGGGTGAGCAGCACGTACGAGGCGAACAGCAAGATCTCGAACCCGACGAACAGGTTGAACAGATCGCCGGCCAGAAAGGCGTTGGAGACACCGGCGGAGAGCACCAGGAACGTCGGGTGGAAGATCGAGATCGGGGTCTCCCGCTTGCGCTCCTCGATGTCTTGGCCCATCGAGAACACCAGCACGGTGAAGCTCACGATCGAGGACACCAGCAGCATCAACGCGGTCAGCCGGTCGGCGACCAGCGCGATCCCCAACGGCTCCGGCCAGGCGCCGACCCAGAGCACGATCGGGCCGTGCTGGTCGGTGAGGAAGACCAGGACACCGGAGACGACGACAACGGCCAGCAACACGATGCTGGACACCGCGCGCTGGGCGCGCGGCTGGCGGCCCAGCACCAGGGCGAGTCCGGCGCCGAGCAACGGCAACAGGACCGGCAGCGGCAGCAGGTTGTTCATCGGCCCGCCTCCGGCTCGGTGTCTTGGAGTTCGTCGGCCGATTCGGACCCATCCGGTTCCGGCTCATCCGGTCCCGGCTCGTCAGGCTCCGGTTCCGGTTCGGTCTCGTCCTCCGACGGCAGGGAACGGTCGGCCTCGTCGAAGCTGGCCGATGCCAGGTCGGCTTCGGCGAGCAGCACGATCTGCCGGTCCTCCACATCGTCGGCGACCTCGTCGTGGCCGTTCAGCTGGAAGCTGCGATATGCCATCGTCAGCAGGAACGCCGTGAGCGCCAGGGTGATCACGATCGCGGTCAGCACCATCGCCTGCGGCAGCGGGTCGGAGATGTCCCGGCCCTTGTCGGTGTCGATGAACGGCGCTGCGGCGGGAGCACCCGAGGCGACCAGGAAGAGCAGATTGACTCCGTTCCCGGCCATCAGCACCCCGACCAGGATCCTGGTCAGGGAGCGCTCCATCATCAGATACACCCCGGCGGAGATCAGCACGGCGGCGACCACCAGCAGCGTCAGACTCGAGTTCATGGCCGCCCCGCTCCCGGCTCGAACGCTCCGCGCTCGATCGGCCCAGGAGGCCGCTCGGACGGCCCGGCCTGCTCGGCGGCCCGGGACCGTTCGGCGCTGCGCGACAGCAAC
>JASGEZ010000053.1:0-2974 GCA_047605905.1 Microlunatus sp. | reverse complement strand
GTCATAGACACGACACTACTCCCAACTCTTATCCAAGAGGGAGATCGTATCCGCATCTTTCGGGGGCTATTTCATATCCAGGGCATTCCTATTTTCAAGTGGCATGCACTACTCCTGACCAAAACCGGACATCTCGCCTGCTACCGACGATCGAGTCTGATCCGATTGACTACCGCGGTAGTGTTGCATAGAGTAATGACTGACAGCGGATCGAGGGATGAAATTCGTGGCCCATGAGAACCGACTCATAGCTGCCCTTGGTGAATTTGGCTTCAGCCAATATGAGGCTCGATCGTACTGCGCACTGGCCGCTGGCGGCCCTATGAATGGACACGAGGTCGCTCGCGCCTCGGGTGTACCTCCATCTAAGATCTACGAGGCGTTAGGAAAGATGGTGGACAAGGGTGCGGTCTTGATCGCGCATACGGACCCAGTTCGCTATGTAGCGAGACCATGGAGCGACGTGTTGGCATCCGCCCGAGCAAAATTCGACAAGGCTGCCGATGTGGTTGAAGTCGCTCTATCCGAGTTTTCTTTACGTGATAACGGCGGTACTATCTGGAAACTGCCAGACCATACAGCGGTTTTGGACGTGTCCACTCGCGTGGTCGCGTCCGCCGAACGCACCATATTCGCCTCACTCTGGGATGCGGAGCTAACGCAACTTCAGGCAGTGCTCGAGGCTGCGGCGAGCCGCGGATGTCAGGCTCACGTTGCGATTTATGGTGCGACCGTGCTGCGCGGGGCGATAGGATATGACCTTACAAATTGTGGACGATCCGCGATGGAGCGGATGGCTGGTCGTCGATTGATGACCTTAGTAGCAGATGGACGCGATGCGATTATTGCAGAGGTTCATCCCAACAATTCTGTTGAAGCAGTTTGCACTGACAATCCCGTTATTGCTCTTCTGATCGAGGAGTACGTTAAGGCAGATGTGTTAGGCCGTCTTCTGATCGACGACATGGGAGAACCTCGGTTTGATACGCTGCGTCGAACTACCGAAACGATCAATCGACTCCTTAAGGCCTGATTGGATGTGGACATACTCAGCCACTTAACCCCTGCAAAGCAATCGGTAGGGCACTATGTGGCGAAAGTATAACGCAAATCGCAGTGTGGTTCGTAGAAATACGTATTCAGTCACTCTCCCAAGGCTTTCGAGAAGGCGTAATAATTTTTTGAGAGGAGTGTTATCCATGCAGCCTGGCACCTGCATTCAGTGTGGGCAACCACTTGCCATACCCAACAATCCGTGCGTTTCTGAAATTGTGACTTGTAAGGAGTGTGGCGTTGAACTGGAGATCGTGAATATAAATCCACTAGAGGTAATTCGGGCTCCTGAGGTAGAAGAAGATTGGGGAGAATAGAAAAGTTTTTCTCTATCTATAAATTGTTGTCATGAGAGCTATCCGCCGTACCAGGACGCCAGAGGACAATGCATGAAGCTGCTTTTCTTAACCAGCAATATCAGGGCGGAGGAAAAGCTTCTCTTGCAGGCTACAGAGCGAGCCGGGCTTGAGTTTTTGCAGGTCGACGTAAGGCAGAAAGTATTTGATCACACGAAAGAGAATATCATCGATCCCTATCTGGTGATAAATCGTTGCATTGGGCAGACGCAAGCATTGGGGAGCATTCGATATTATGAAAGTCTCGGCCTAACATGCGTAAATTGCTCTCACACTATTTCGTTGTGTGGTGATAAACAGGCAATGACATTGGCTTTGCAAGCAGCGAACCTGCCCACACCTAAAACAGTTTTTGCGATGGGACGTGCCAGCGCGATGCGTGCGATCCAAGAGATGGGTTTTCCTGTTGTCATTAAGCCGACAACGGGATCTTGGGGACGAATGGTCGTCCGGGCAAATGATCTAACTGCTGCAGAGGCGATCCTCGACTTGAGGGAAAATTTAACAGGGCCCCAGCATCGTCTCCACTACATTCAGCGCTTAGTTGACACAGGTAACAGCGATATTCGCGTGATCATGTTGGACGATCATATACTAACAGCATTTCGTCGCATCTCTGATCATTGGATTACCAACGCCGCCCGTGGCGCGAGGGGTGAAAAAATTGAAGTCTCGCACACGTTGGCGAAGCTGTGTCGAGCGACGTCGAATGTCGCGGGAGGTGGTATTTTGTCCATCGATGTTTTTGAGACAGAACGGGAAGGATACCTTATCAATGAAGTTAACCACACAACGGAATTCATGTTAGCAATGACAGTGACCCAATTAGATATCGCAGGTAGTATTATCGATTATCTTAAGGTAAAGCTTGCATCATGAGCTGCATCTCTTTGCAAGACGCATATGGGAAGCTTTAAACAGCGGCTTCCTTCCGATGGATTTATTGTTGTGCCTTAATCCGGAAACTTTGGCTAGCGAGATCACTCATATCTGAATTTCGGGGTGCGATGGATACAACCGAGGCGAACATTTCTGGTGCACTGAATTCTCTCGCAGAGCGGATTGTACCATGAAAACGTCAATTCTTGGGGGCGCCGGCTATATCGGTGGCGAGCTTCTTAGGCTGTTGCTCGCTCATCCGTATATGGAGATCAAGCAGATTACTTCAGATTCGCTGTCCGGTAAACCGGTCACTATCGCTCATCCCAATCTGCGGGGTAGGACTGAACTGTCGTTTACACCTCATGACAGCCTGGATGAGTGCGATGTCCTATTTCTGGCGTGCCCGCATGGTTACTCGATGCGCAATATCGAAATGTGCAAGTCAATTGCGCCGACGATCATTGATCTTAGCGCCGATTTCCGCATTCGTAACCCTCGACTGTTTGAACAATATTACGGTGAGCCTCATTGTGCTCCAGATCTGTTGTCCGATGTAGTTCAGGGTATGCCCGAAATCCATAGGCGTGCACTGGCTGAGGCCAGCCTGATCGCCGTGCCAGGCTGCATGGCGACTCCCGCTCTACTAGCTCTTCATCCTTTTGCTTCAGAGGAATTGCTTGAGG
>JASGEZ010000052.1:0-6430 GCA_047605905.1 Microlunatus sp. | reverse complement strand
TGGTCGGGGCCCAGAACCCGTAGCCGGTCGGTAAGGGTCTGCTCCAACAGAGGGACCGCCCGGGCCAGGTCCCCCGCCTCTCGGTAGGCGTTGGCGAGGTTGTTGCGGGAGGTCAGGGTGTCCGGGTGGTCAGGGCCGAGCACCCGCACCATGTCAGCCAGAGTCTGCTCCAACAGAGGGATCGCCCCTGCCAGGTCCCCCGCGGCCTCAGAAGCGAAGGCGAGGTTGCTGCGGGAGCGCAGGGTGTCGGGGTGGTCAGGGCCGAGCACCCGCACCATGTAGGCCAGGATCTGCTCCAAGAGATGAACGGCGCGATCCAATCTGGCGGCAGAATGGTACCCATCGGCGAGGTACGTTCGACTCGAAACAACAGAACCCTGATCTCCAGCACTTTCAGCGAAGGCGACAAGAGCAGCTTCAGCCTCGTCAAAACGCCATGACTGGCTCAGCCAACGAATCAGTAGCACGTGTAGTTGATCGTCTTGTGGATCCTCACCCAGCAGCCGTTCGGCTCGCGTTACCCATGCTTCGCTAGCCGGTGTCGGCACATCGCCCACTTCTTCCAGCGCTGCCCTATGTAGATCAATGCGCACCTTGATGGCCGCGCCTGGCAGATCATCGCCGCGCAGCCTGTCTTCTAGTGCCAATCGAAGCGAGGTCGGCAAGGCCATCAAGTCAGTGGCATCCCCAGCGGACAAGGCAGCCAGAGCGTCGTCCAGCTGTCCCAGCAGGGCCAAAGCAGGTGCCCGGGTGATCGGCAATGAGGTGAGTCGGCGAACAACGCAACCGACGGCGTCAGAGCCGAACTCTGTTTGCACGATCTCGAGGTAGGGCTCCAATCGACCGCCTGCCTCGATCCCGTCCAGATCCTTGGGATCGAACCAGGACTTGACGAAGTCGACTACCAGTCGCAGCGGTTTACCACGAGCCTCCTTGATCTGGAAGGAGAGCCGGGCGAGTGGTTCGGCGAGTTCGTAGTAGGTGCGTCGACGATCCAGGTACTTGGCGAAGACAGTGTTGACCGGTGAGATCCAGCCGCGATCAACGAGGTCCTTGACCGCTTTGGCGGCGCTGCGTTCGTCGATCTCGAGCCGCTCGGCGAGCGCGCCGACGTACAGCGGATGGTTGGCTTCGGCAAGTTCGGCGACGATCAGCCGTTGTTGCGGGGAGATCGCGGCCACCTGTTCCTGGTAGTACGGGGTCAGGTCGTCGAAGCGGGTGAGCAGTAGATCGACCAGGCTGTCGAGATCGTGCACAGTCAGGGAACTCGACAGCAGTGACCACAGTCGTGGTTGCCCTCCAGCGAGGTGCGCGATCGCTTTGATCCGGCCGAGGCCTCGCTCGGACCGGAGGAAATCCACGAGTTCTTGATCACCGGAGCGTTCCGCGATCGCCACCAGCATGTCGCGCCCTTGCTCGGGAGTGAACGGCCGTAGTCGAGTGGTGGTGAAGAAGTCGAAGAAGGGAAACGCTTGGTTGACGAGGCTGCGATCGAGTGTCGTAGAGGTCGCAATCAGCAGCATCTTGCAGCCATGCTGCAAGAAGTGACGCAGGCTCGCCTGCCCCGGCTCCCCGAGCTGATGCAGGATCCGGTCCAGATTCTCGACCAGGACGACAATGGTGCCGTGTTCGTCGGCACGCGCAGTCAGCCAAGCCTCCAACTCCGCAACAGAACCCCGAGAGTAAAGCGGAGGCTCCCCCTCGAGACGCTCCGCGATGGCGGCCAATAGGTGACGGTAGGAGACGATCGTCCAAGGGTCTTCCGGTAGCCACGAGAGCTGCAGCCGCGCGCCACCTGCGATCAGGGCCTGCGTGCGGTGATAGGTGAGTGCGATCAGATGTGTCTTGCCGGCTCCGCGCGGTCCGACCAGCAAGGTCTGATTGCGGGCTTCGGAGGTGGCCGCTTCCCCAACGCGACGCATGATCGTGGCGAGCAACTGTTCCCGTCCGACAAAGACGCCCTCCAGGGTCTCCGCAGGCATCATCGACGGGGTGAATCGAGAGAGCAGTTCAGTCCGGCCGGCCCTCTCGGAATGCAGAAGAGTCATGGCCGGTCCCAGATTGCTTGTCGTCGAGCCCAGGTGTACTGCAGCACCGGATAGCGCCAGCGGATCCGCTGGCCATCCTGGATCAGGTAGTGATCGCTGACCAGGTCCTCGACGGTGCCGGCGAATCGCGGCGAGGCCCCTAACGCATCGCGAACCTCGTCCAGCCCATGCCAGTCGTTGGTCGCCGAGAGAGTGTGGTCCAGGATCTGCTTGGCCAGCACTGCGTCGTCGCCATAGTTCGGTTCGAGTCTGGCCAGGACATGCGAGAAAGCCTGAAACTCATCCGGGTCATCGATGAAGCCCTCGAACGCCTCGTCGACCTCTGCCGGGTCCACCGGAACCTCCCGTTCGCCATTGTCGAGCAGCAGCGAGGCAACCTTGTGCAGCAGGAAGGGAATACCTCCGGTCCGCTCAACCAATCGATCAATGGCGCCCTCGTTGGGCGGCCGAGCGATCCCGAGCAGCAACCTCTGAGCGAGTTCCGTAGCTTCGGCGTCGATCAGCGGACCGAGGCGGAGGTTGTCCAGATCGTTGATCTCCCCCGATGTGGTGCCGCACTCGGCGAGCACATGGTGGAAACCGATGGAGCCGGCGAGGATCCAGCGGATTCTCGGCTCGTTCTGCCGTAGCCGCCGCAAGGTCTGTAGGAGTTCGCGGGCACTCTGCGCGTCCTCTGTTCTAGCGATGTTGAGGATGGCCAGCGGAATCTCGTCCATACAGATCAGCACCGGTTTGGCCGAGTGCTCAACGAGTTCGGCGAGGGTGATGGCCAGCAGAGTGGTCGCGGGTTGCTGCTGAACAGCGATCTTCACCTTCACCGGTCCGCTGTTCACTTCGACGTTCTCGAAGTACGCCTGCAGCTTGGTCAGCAGACTTCGGGAGAATCTCGGCAGCTGCTTGCGGAGCTCCTCGACCGTCCGGACCAGGAAAGCTTCACAAGTGCTGACGCCCTCGTAGTCGATCACCACCGGGGTGAAGTCGTGCGTCCGGCTGGTGAAGTAGGTCAGCCAGTAGGTCTTGCCGAGACGCCGAGGGTCGTTCAGCAGAAGGCTGGTGCCGTCGCACAACTTCCGAGTGGCGTCCTTGGTGGTGCGTTGGCGACCAACGAAGTAGCGCGGATCCCTGGCGGACCCAGGCTGTGGGCTGATCGGTTCCACGGCGGTCTCCTAGTTATACGTGAAATCTCCCGTACAAATATACGTGAGATTTCTCGTGTATCTAGACCCCCCGGTGACTCAGCCGGCGCGGATCAGGATCTCGGTCACCTCGTCGTCGGTGAGTTCGATCGGGTTGCCCTTCATGCTGCTGGTCCGCTGAACGGCGGAGACCACGTCGGCGGTATCCGCGTCGGTCAGGCCGTAGGAGCACAGACCTGGCACGTCCAGCGCTGCGGTCAGTTCGGCCAGCCAGCCGACGGCTGCCTCCGGGCGAGCGGTGGGGTTGCCGGTCAGCAGCACGGCCAGATCGGCGAATCTCGACACGATGGAACGATCGACAGCCCGAAGGCGAGCAGCGCGCAGATTGACCGCGACGGCCGGTGCCAGTACGGCGGCGCAGACCGCGCCGTGCGGCGCACCCAACCGCGCACCGAGCGCGGCCGCGAATCCGTGCACCGCACCCAGGCCGGCGTTTGCCAGGCAGAGCCCGCCGAACAGGCTGGCGATCGCCAGATCCTCGCGTACCGCCGGATCGACCATGCCGTCTCGATAGGCCCGGCGCAATGATCGGGCCGAGCGGACGATGCCGTCGCGAGCCAAGGCGTCAGTGACCGGATTTGCCTTGTGGGACAGGAAAGGCTCGATCAGCTGCGCAAGCGCGTCCATGCCGCTGGCGGCGATGGTCGCGGTCGGTACGCCGAGCAACAGGTCAGGATCCACAACCGCGAGCCGCGGCAGCATCAGCGGGCTGCGCAGACTCGCCTTCACTCCATCACCGGACAGCACCGAGTTGCGGGTGACCTCGGATCCGGTGCCCGCTGTGGTCGGGATCGCCACACAGGGCAACCCAGGTGCCGTGATCGGTCGACCCGCTCCGATGACTTCCAGGTGCTCCAAGGGATCCGCACCAGTGGCAGCCAGCACGGCCACCGCTTTGGCGACATCGATCGAGCTGCCGCCGCCGAACCCGACCACCGCGTCGCACCCGGCAGCTGCCGCGACACCCTCCCGGACGACCTCGATGCTGGGCTCCCCCGCCACGGCGTACCCGGCAACGGACAGCCCAGCCACCTGCAGCCCGTCGATCAGGGCAGCAGCGCGATCAGCAGAGCGGCCGGTGACCAGCAAGACGCGGCGCGCACCCCAGCCGGCCAGGGCATCCGACGCCTCGGCAAGTCGCCCGCCGCCGAATCGGACGTCGCCGGGGATCGCCAGCTCGAAACGGGTCACAAGGCGACGATAGCCCGGGACCGGTCAGCCGTCAGAGCTTCAGGAAACCGACGGTGCTGAAGATCAAGAACAGCAGCAGGTAGCCGGCGCAGACCGCAACGGCGCCGATCGCACTCACCTTGGCGCTCGCACCCTCGACCGGATCGAGCCAGCGCCGGAGCACTCGGACGGCCCGCGGCATCAGCACCCAGGTCAACAGCACGACGCTCACCGCGAGATTGAGGAAGGTCCCCAGCCACGGCTGCGGAGCGATGGCGGCCAGGATGGGGCCGACGAACTTCGACAGCAGCATCACCGTCGGATAGAGCACCAGCAGGAGCGCAAGGGCAGTCTTCCAGCTGGGTGTGACGGCGGCCTTGCCATTGGTGACGCGGAGTGTCGACCCGAAGGTGGTCGCGGTGGTGACTTTGGCCTCGCCGCTCAGGTGTGCCTGAAAACGTGGCAGTGCCGCATTCAGCTCGGGGGACTCCAGCCAGGCCGCCAGTTGTCTGTCGGTCCGGAATCGGACGACCGACGACCAGGACGCCAGGATGCCGCCGGGCGGGAAGACGGCCGAGCCCTCCCACCCCGGTTGGGCTCGTTCCAGTTTCGCCAGGTGCTCGGCGGTCTCGACGAAGGCCGCTTCGTTCCCGGTCTCCACCGCCTCGTTGACCACCACCACGCCTGGCGTCCGGGGCACGCCGTCGACGATGAACTCGATGTTGGTCCGCTGATAGCCGGAGTCGGTGACGAGGTCTCGAGCCCGATCCAACCAGTCATGGAGGGCCGACTCATCGTGAAACCGCACCGCGATCGCCCAGTCCAGCGATGGCGAACTCAGCACCGACCGCTGCCAGCCGGCGAAGCCGGCCTCGTGGGCCGCGTCCGCTCCCACCCGGTCGGCATAGGCGGCGAAATCGGCCTCGCTCCCCGTGCGGTGGAAAGTCATGACCGCCGTCGTACGCCCGTCGCCCATCGGATACCCGCCTTCGCCACGCTGCAAGTTCTGGTTCCGGACGCCTTGCGGGCGTCTTGAGGCGAGAGACTAGCGTGATCCCGCGAACCCCTGCTGGAACCGATGAGTTCGCAGCAGTGCGGCACCGACGGCCTCCGGACCTGCTGCCAAGGAGAGCCTGATCGCAGTGTCGCCGTCCACAGTGTCGAAGTCGCTGCCCGGGGTGACCGCCACGCCCTCCGCATCCAGGAGCGCCTGGCACCAGGCGGTGCTGTCGGGATAGGAACCGAGCTGGTTCGCGATATCGGCCCAGATGTAGAAGGCGCCATCGGCCGGAGCGACCTTCGACCAGCCCAGCTCCGGCACGGCATCCAGCACCAGCGATCGGGCGGCGGCGAACTCGCGTACGGCTGCCTCGGCCTCTGTATAGGAGGACTCGGTGAATGCCTCGATCGCCGCGTGCTGGGCGGGCACCGGCGCACAGAGGGCGTAGTTGCCGGCCAATGCGTCGACGGCGCCGACCAGATCGGCCGGCAGCAGCGCCCAGCCGAGACGCCAACCGGTCATCCCCCAGTATTTGGAGAACGAGGAGATGACCACTGCCGAGCGGTCGTGCTGCCAGGCACAGCAGCCCGGGCCCACCCGCTCCGCCAGCGAGGCGTCGACAATGCCGTGGTAGATCTCGTCGCTGATCAGCCGTACGTCATGCTCTCGGCACCAGGCGACGAGTTCGGCGAGTTGGTCGTGGTCGACCATCGTTCCGGTCGGATTGGCCGGGGACGCGAGCATCAGCCCGGCGACCGGACCGTCGGCAAGGGCCTGGTCCAACAGCTCGCGGGTGGGCTGGAAGCGCTCCGCCGGCCCGCAGGGCAACTCGACGACCTGACAGCCGAGACTGGTCAAGATATTGCGGTACGCGGGATAGCCCGGTCGGGCCAGCAGCACCCGATCACCTGGATCGAAGGCAGCGAGGAAGCTCAGCACGAAGGCTCCGGAGGACCCGGTGGTGATCGCGATCTGCTCGACGGGCACCTCGAGGTCGTACCAGCGGCGGTAGTGCC
>JASGEZ010000051.1:0-29693 GCA_047605905.1 Microlunatus sp. | reverse complement strand
GCGTACCCGGCGGGCGATCACCGAGTTGCTCAGCGGCAACGTCGACAGTGCCTGGGTCCGGGTCACGACGTCGGCCGGTGTGGTCGAGCAGCAGGTCGACCTCGGCGATCTCGCGGTGGGCGATGAGGTCGTCGTCTACGAGCAGGTCGCGATCCCGGTCGACGGGGAGGTGGTCGAGGGTTCGGCGGTGGTCGACCAGTCCGCGATCACCGGCGAGAGCCTGCCGGTGTCGATCGATGTGGGCGACCAGGTGCACGCCGGGAGCGTGGTGAAGCGGGGCCGGCTGGTGATCCGCGCCGGCGCGGTCGGCCGGGACACCGCCATCGGGCGGATCATCGATCGGGTCGAGCATGCGCAGCAGGACCGAGCGCCGATCCAGACCGTGGGTGAGACGTTCTCCCGGCGGTTCGTGCCGCTGTCCTTCGGCGTGGCGGCGGTGACGTTGCTGCTGACTCGCGACGTACGCCGTGCCATGACCGTGCTCCTGGTCGCCTGCCCCTGCGCGGTCGGACTGGCGACCCCGACCGCGATCAGTGCGGCCATCGGCAACGGAGCCCGGCGGGGGATCCTGATCAAGGGCGGCTCGCATCTCGAGCTGGCCGCCCAGGTCGATGCCGTGGTGTTCGACAAGACCGGCACCCTGTCGACCGGGCGGCCGGTGGTGACCAATCTCGTCGCCTTCGATCCGACCTGGACACCGGAGCAGGTGTTGGCGTACGCGGCCTCGTCGGAGATCCACTCCCGGCATCCACTGGCGCAGGCGGTGATCCGTTCCACCGAGGAACGGCACATCGCGATCCCCGAGCACGAGGAGTGCGAGGTGCTGCTCGGGATGGGGATGCGGACTCAGAGCGACGGTCGCACGCTGCTGCTCGGCAGCCCCGAGTTCCTGACCGCGCAGGGAGTCGAGCTGGGCGCCGATGCCAGCGAGTGGGTCGCTCGGTTGCGTGCGGCGGCTGAGACCCCGCTGCTGCTGGCCGTCGACGACGGCCTGACCGGACTGGTGAGTCTGCGTGATGCGCTGCGACCGGAAGCGGCCGAGGTCGTCGCCGCGCTGCGAGCGGCGGGCGTACAGAAGGTGATCATGCTGACCGGTGACCATCCCGACGTCGCCCGGGTCGTGGCCGCGGAGGCTGGAATCACGGAGTGGCGCGCCGGTGTGCTCCCTGAGGACAAGCAGGACGCCATCCGCGAACTCCAGTCGCAGGGTCTGACGGTGGCGATGGTGGGCGACGGTACGAATGATGCGCCGGCGTTGGCTGCCGCCGACATCGGGATCGCGATGGGGATCAACGGAACCGATGTGGCGGTGGAGACCGCCGACGTAGCGCTGGCCGGCGATGACCTGCACCGTCTGTTGGATCTGCGTCGGCTGTCGGCTCGGACGTTGGCGACGATCCGGCAGAACTACGGGATGTCGATCGCCGTCAACGGGATCGGACTGCTCGTCGGCGCCGGGGGAGCACTGTCACCCGTGCTCGCCGCCGTGCTGCACAACGCATCCTCGGTCGCCGTCGCCGCCAACTCGAGCCGCCTGGCCCGCTTCGAGCGCCCTCAGGCAGCGTCATAGTCGACTGTTCCAGCGACTCTTCTGTGATGGTGAGAACAGGTGCGAGAGTGATGAAGCTTCGTCAGTTGTTGTGCGACGCAGGCCGGACAGAACTCCCAGCACCGCCACCGGCACCCCGCTTGCCCTCGTTGCCGGACGGGGTGCGGGCTGGAGTGCTCGAGCTGTATCGGATGCTGGGCGGTGTCCAGGACGAACCCAGACTCACGCCCGGGAGTTGGGACCTCGCGTATACCGACGGTCTGCTGATCGAGCTCGACGAGGATCTCCATTTCACCCGCTACCGCGGAGTTGCCCTCGACACATCGTGGGCCGCGGACCTCCCATGGACGGACGTCTACCGCGAGTACGTGGTCACTGGTGAGCGTCGGGCAGGTACCGGCGGTCGCCGCTGGACGAGTCCCTCGGCCGAGCGCTTGTTCGGTCCAGCCGATCCCGACGGTGTGTTCGGTGAGCACGGTGCGCCACGTTGGAAGCAACGAGCCTTGTACGACGCCATGAAGGATGCGGCAGCTGCCTCAGGTGTCGTACGTCTCGCACGTCTCTCCATCTACGACCGGGTGGCCGGAGTGCGGTTGAACGATGTCCTGTACGGCCGGGCCGAGGTCCCGATGGTTGCGTTGGCAGAGTTCGTGATTCAACGATCGAGCATCGGGCCAGCATGCGCTCCTGGACCTGATGAAAAGTAGGTTCTGGTTGCGCTGTTCGCGATTCTGGAACCAGAACCCACTTCTCGCCGATCATGACAACGGTCTCATCTGGCGCCCATGAGCCATTCATCTGAGGATGATGAACTGGTCACCATGCACCCCTCGACTACGTCGTTCTCGACCAACTCGATCGTCCGTCCGCTGGCCCTTGGCGTCGCCGCTCTCACGATGGCGGTCATGGTGGGCTGCGCCGGGCCGGACGAATCGACCGGCAACCCGCCCGAGCCGGTTACGTCTTCGTCCTCGCCGACGGCCGCGCCGACCAGCCCGAGCGCAACTTCTTCCTCGCCCGCGAGCCCCTCGGCCGAACCGTCCAGCACTGATTCCAACGGCGCGATGATCGCGGCCGGCCGGTTCGCGGCGAAGGAGGTCAAGGACAGCACGGTGGTCTCGATCGAGTCGGAGCAAGACGGCTGGGAGGTGCATGTGGTGACGGCCGACGGCGGTGAGCAGCAGCTCCGGATCAATCCATCAGGTACGGAGCTCATCGCGGGCCCGACCGATGATCGCCCCGACGCGGATGACAAGGCGGAGAACAAGCAGTTCGTCGGGGTCGACGTCGATTTTGCCAAGGCCATCGAAGTCACCTTGGACGAGATCAGCGACGGTCTGATCAACGAGATCGGCCTCGACACCGACAACCGCCGGACGGTGTGGGAGGCGGATGTGTCGATCGACTCGCAGCAGCGTACGGTGCAGATCGACGCCACCACCGGAAAGGTCCTCAGCAACCGTGTCGACGACTGACCCTGCGATCGGGTTGCGCCTGGAAGTGTTTCGAGAATTTCCCTGGAGGTATGCAACCTGTAGCTGACCTGGGGCGTAGAGCACCTAGTCGGATCTGGAAAGGGGGGCGGGTCATGCGCGTCGGGGCCTCGGGTCGTCATGTCTAGACCGATGGCAGTCCCCGGTCCGGTGTCGGTGGCTGCCGGCGACGCGCGCGTACGAGAGATGGATGCCGATGAGTTCGACGCGCTCTACGCCAGGTCGTTCAGACGCCTGGTCGCGCAGATCTACGCGATGTGCGGGAACTTGGCTGAAGCGCAGGACTGCGTACAGGAGGCATTCGTCCGTGCTTGGGACCGGCGCAAGTCGCTGGATCGGGAGCAGTGCCCGGAAGCCTGGGTCAGAACGGTCGCCTACCGCCTCGCGGTCAGCCGCTGGCGTCGCGCCCAGCGGGCGCTGCGGCCACCGGATCGCTCCCAGCTGCCCCGACCAGAACCCGAACCTGACGCGTCGCGGGTGGAGTTGATGCGCGCATTGGCCCAACTGCCGCCCGATCAGCGTCGAGCGATCGTGTTGTTCCACCTGTGCGATGTGTCCATCCGAGACATTGCGGTCGAGACCGGAGCCCCGATCGGCACGGTCAAGGCCAGACTGTCCCGGGGTCGCGCGACGTTGGCCGGCCTGTTGGGTGTCTCCGGCAAGGAGACGACCGATGGCTGAGTGGGATCGGCTGGACGAGCGACTCAAGGACCTGGGCGCGAACATGGCCCAGTTCGCCGACGACTCCTTGGACCCCGCCGTCGTTCGGGAGCGCGGCACGCGCCGACGCCAGCGTCGATGGGCGGCAACGACGGTCGCGGTTGTCGTCATCATGATCTCTGGCATGGCAGGGGTGTACGCGCTCAGCGCCACGCGACAACCGGCATCGCCGGCCGGCGTGCCCAGCAGCAGTCCGGGCGTGGAGCAGGTCGAGCAATCGATCGAGCAGAGTGCTGAAGGCACCCTGCTGCCGCCGTCATCACCCCCTCAAGTGCGGCAGCGATCTGCTCCGTTGCCCTACGGCACACCGGAGCCGAGCACCCCGGATCCAGAATCTCCGACACCGACACCGACACCGTCGGCGTCGACCGATACGCCAACCCCGCCTCCCACCGAGACGCCGGAGCCGTCACAAACCTCGGAGCCCACCGAAGCTCCGAGCCACACGGCACTACCGATTCCCACCGCCAGCGACGGAAGCCCCTGAGGTCACCACGTAGTACTCGGCCACGGCTGAACCAGTTTCACCGCCATGGAAGGTAGTCACACGCGAGTTGGTACCCATTCGAACTCAGCGATGATCGCCCGATCCGCCGATGACGGCGCGGCGTTGGCGGTCGGCGAGTTTGGCGACATTGCGCTGCGCGACGTCATCCAGGGAGAGGCCGAGAAAGTTCGCCAAGACCGCCGTGTACCACAAGACGTCGCCGAGTTCGGCAGCCATGTCGTCACGGTCGAGTTGGGCGAGGTCGCTGTTCTTGTCGCGGACCAGCTTCTTCACTTTTTCCGCGATTTCGCCGGCCTCACCGACCAAGCCCAGAACGAGATGCATGAACTCGTCCTGGGCGTCGGGGTCACGGGCTGTGCGTAGGGCGGCTCGCTGATAGTCGTCGCAATCCACGATCATCACCTTAGGACGCGCTGTGACCAGAACTGCCGAGGCTTGTGGCTACTTGACCTTCTTGGCCGAGGATGACTTGGCGACCGCCGCGTAGCCGGGCTTGCGCACCGTGACGGTGACCTTGACCTTCTTGCCCTTCTGAGCCTTGGTCAGCTTGAAGGTCTTGCCGGTCGCTCCCTTGATGGCGGAGCCCTTCGCGTACCACTGGTAGCTGTAGCTGACGCCCGAAGGCCACTTACTCGGCTTGGCGGTGAGCTTCTTGCCGACCTTGGCCTTGCCCGAGAACTTGATCTTGCCTGTCTTGAGCTTCAGGTACGGCACCGCGTTGGTGGGATTGGAGACCTGGCTGGTCGTCTTGTAGTTGGTCCGGGTGCCGGTCACTGCGACGGTGACCTTCGCCCCGGCATCGGCAGGAGCGACCTTGTAGGTGGTCTTGGTGGCGCCCTTGATCGCCGCACCGTTACGTCGCCACTGGTAGGTCAGCGCGGCTCCGGATGTCCAGGTCCCGGCGCGTGCAGTCAGCGTGGCGCCCTGCTTGACCCCGGTCGCGGGGGAGACGGTCGGCTTGCTGGAGGTCATCGGCAACAGCACGGTGAACTTGGCGGTCTGCTTGCTGGTGACCGGGTCACCCGGGTTGATCGAGCCGGAAAGGAAGCGCAGCCAATGCTGGGTCGGCAAGGGCACACCCGTGTTCGAAGCCAGGTCCCCGGGGACAAGCACACTTCCGCTGAAGGTCCCCTGGGCGCTGACGGTGACGACACCGATCACGTCGGCCATGTCGAGATGACCGCCGTTCGACCCGTCGTAGGCCCCGTCACTGATCTTGATGGCTGCCTGATAGGGGCCCGGTGCCCAGCCTTCGCCGACGAAGCTGATGGTGTCACCGAGGGTGACGTTAAGGCTGGAGGTGATCCGGACGGTGCCCTGGCCTACATCCGGCCGCGGCTCGGCCGCGTGGGCTGGTGAGGCGGTCAGGACCAAGCCGAGCGCCACCAACAGCGCGACGATTCGACTCGCCAACGTGACGCCAGGGTGGCGCGCAGTGCGGACGGTAGGCATGGAGAACTGCTCCTCGATGGTCTGGAAATGACACAAAGCAAGGTTAACCTAACTTATGTCTGATCTCTGCCCAAACCATGTCTTGCCCTCGCTCGCGACGCGCGGTCGATTCAGGCGGGGACTTGCTCGTCGTGCGGGTCTCTCCCACCCGGGAACCCCGAGCCGCGGGCATGGCCGGCGCGCCGGCCGATCAGAGGATGGCGCGGATGTCGTCCTCGAGATCGGCGGGGGCGACGGTGGGCTCGTAGCGGGCCGTCAACTCGCCCTTGCGGTCAATGAGGAACTTGGTGAAGTTCCACTGGATGTCCTTGCCCTGGCTGCCGTCCTTCTCGGTGCGCAGCCAGGAGTAGAGCGGATGGGCATCGTCGCCGTTGACGTCGATCTTGGCGAACATCGGGAAACTGACGCCGTAGTTGAGTTGGCAGAACTCGGCCGTCTCGGTGTCGGAGTCGAACTCCTGGTGGGCGAACTGGGCGCACGGGAAGCCCAGGATGACCAGCCCCTCGTCCTTCAGGTCGTCGTACAGCTTCTCCAGTCCGGCGAACTGCGGGGTCAGACCGCATTTGGACGCCGTATTCACCACCAGCACCACGTTGCCCGCGTACGCGGCCAGCGACTGTTCCTGGCCCGTGATGGTTCGGGCTTCGAAATCACTGAGTGTGGTCATATCTGGTCTCCGCTCTCTCGGCCACACCTCGTCCGAGGTGCCACGGCCAGTCTGTCCCAGATGGCAAGGCGACTTGCATCCATCGGGAACTTAGGGGAGCCTCACCATCATTGATAAGTCAGCCACGTGATCGCGTACAACCTGATCTTTGGGGGTCAGCATGCATCGTCGTCAGTTTCTCGCCTCTGTGGCCGGGCTCGCCGCGCTCGGGGGCGTAGCCAGTTGTGCCAATCCGGCGAACCAACCCGGCGCCACCGAGGGAACGACCACGGCGTCGCCCACCGCGGCGTTCCCGGCCACCGTCAAGCACCGTTACGGCACCACGGAAGTCCCGGCGGCTCCGAAGCGGATCGTGACTCTCGGCCAAACCGATCATGACCCGACCGTGGCGCTCGGCTACACGCCCATCGCACTTTCGGGCTTCGCGGACAGCACCTATTCACCCGTGCGGCCGTGGAACGCATCGGCGTTCGGCGAGAAGCCGCCGGTGCTCAACATGCTCGAGATCGAGTTCGAGAAGGTGGCCGCGCTCGAGCCGGATCTCATCCTCGCGGTGATGAGTGGCATCACCAAGGGTGACTACGCAAAACTCAGCGCGATGGCACCGACCGTCGCACAGCCGGTGGACTACGAGGACTGGGCCGTGCCGTTGCGACCCCACACCGAGCTGATCGGTGCCGCACTCGGCAAGCCGGACGAGGCGACGAAGCTCCTGGCCGATCTGGAGGCTGCGTTCGCCGAGACTCGGAAGCAGAACCAGATCCTCAACGGGAAGCATGCGGCCTGCGCGGAGCTATGGGGTGCCGACTTCGCCGTCCTGGGCGCCACCGCACCGCGTACCCAGTTCCTGATCGAACTGGGGATGTCCATGCCGGACTCCTTGGCCAAGCTGGTCGGCAACAAGTACAACGCCCCGCTCAGCAGCGAAAAGGTCGACCTGATCGATGAGCTGGACGTGGTGATCTGGACCACCGAGCACACCGAGACGAAGGCGCTGCTGGAGCACAAGCTGGTCAAGGATCTGCGGACGACCAAGGAGGGCCGCTACGTGCTCGCGTCCAACGGGGGCAACGACGACCTGCTCTACTCGATGGACTGGGGCAGCATCTTGAGCTACCGCTGGGCGCTGGAGAACGCCACGCCACGCATCGTCAAGGCACTCGACGGCGATCCCGCGACCGACCCGAATGCGGAATAGCTCGGGACAGCACCCGGATCACAGGCGAGCACCGGGGTGATCCCGAGCGGCGGCGCGGCGCCCGATAGCGTCTGACATCAGCTCGCAGCAGTCCGGGCACGACAAGCCAATGGAGGTAGGAATCCCGTGACACCACCAATCGAGCAGGCGCCGTACCAGGACCCGTCTCTGAGGGTGGAGGAACGGGTCGAGGATCTGCTCGGCCGGATGACGCTGCCGGAGAAGGTCGGCCAGATGCTGCAGCTGGACGCCCGCGCCGGCGTGGTCGAGCTGATCCAGGACAAGCACGTCGGATCGATCCTGCACGCCTCCCCCGAACGAGTGCTGGAGGCGATCGCGCTGCAGGCGCGGACCCGGTTGGGGATTCCGTTGCTGACCGCCGACGACTGTATCCACGGGCACTCGTTCTGGCCCGGCGCGACCATCTTCGGCAGCCAGCTGTCGATGGCGTGTTCCTGGAATACCGAGCTGATCGAGCGGGCCGCCCGGGTGACCGCGATCGAGGTGGCCGCCACCGGCATCCACTGGACGTTCTCGCCGGTGTTGTGCATTCCTCGGGACCTGCGTTGGGGACGGGTGGACGAGACCTTCGGCGAGGACCCGTACCTGATCGGCGAGTTCGCGATGGCCATGGTCCGCGGCTATCAGGGCGACGGCCTGGACGACCCGACCGGCATCCTGGCCTGTGCGAAGCACTTCGCCGGCTACTCCGAGACCCAGGGTGGCCGGGATGCGAGCGAGGCGGACCTGAGCCGGCGGAAGCTGATCTCCTGGTTCTTGCCGCCGTTCGAGCGGGCTGCCCGGGAAGGCTGCCGGACGTTCATGCTCGGCTATCAGTCGATGGACGGGGTGCCGATCACCCAGAACACCTGGCTGCTGAACGAGGTGCTGAAGGGGGAGTGGGGCTTCACCGGGACTTTGGTCACCGACTGGGACAACGTCGGCCGGATGGTCTGGGAGCAGAAGGTCTGCGCCGACTACGCCGAGGCCGCCGCGGCGGCGGTCAAGGCCGGCAACGACCTGGTGATGACCACGCCAGGATTCTTCGAGGGCGCTCAGCAAGCGGTCGCCGACGGCCGGTTGGACGAGGCCGACATCGATGCCGCCGTACGCCGGATCCTGCGGTTGAAGTTCGATCTGGGGCTGTTCGAGAACCCGCGGCCACCGTCAACCGAACGGCAGCAGGCGGTGATCGGCTGCGCCGAGCACACCCAGGCCAACCTGGATCTCGCCCGGGCCTCACTGGTGCTGCTGCGCAATGACGGCACGCTCCCACTGGACGACCGGCCGCGGAGGATCGCGGTGATCGGCCCCAACGGCGACGACCCGCAGGCGATGCTCGGCGACTGGGCCGGCAACTCCGGACAGGTCGACTGGATGCCGGACGGCCATCCGCGCGAGCTGGTGGAGACGGTCGCCGATGGCTTCCGAGCCGTCTGCGCCGAGGCCGGCGATGGCTGGGAGGTGTCGTACGCCCGCGGTTGCGACATCCAGATCCTGACCCCGGACCCGGCCGGCGACACCTTGCCGGACGGACAGCCGCGGCCGTGGGTCTTCGCACCCGCGCCCACCGACCCCGCGCAACTCGCGGAGGCGACGACGCTGGCCGAGTCCTCCGACGTCGCGGTGGTGGTGTTGGGCGACACCGTCGCCCTGACCGGAGAGGAGTGCTCCACGGCCACCCTGGAGCTGCAGGGCGGTCAGATCGAGCTGCTGGAGGCCGTGCTGGCGACCGGTACGCCGGTCGTGCTGGTGCTGGTTCAGGGCAAGCCCTCGACGCTGCCCGACTCCGCCTTCCAGGCGGCAGCGATCATCGAGGCGTTCAACCCCGGCATGAAGGGCGGGCGGGCCATTGCCGAGCTGATCCTCGGTCGGATCGAGCCGTCCGGTCGGCTGCCCATCACGTTCGCCCGGCATGTCGGTCAGCTGCCCGTCTACTACAACCAGATCCGGGGCCAGCACGGCTCCCGGTACGCCGACTTCACCCAGGAGCCGCTGTTCGTCTTCGGCGAGGGTTTGTCGTACACGAACGTCGACTACTCCGATCTGGTCGTGACGACGCCCGAGTTGGGTGCCGACGAGGTGATCCGGGCTCAGATCACGTTGACCAATACGGGTGAGCGACCGGCGACCGAGACCGTACAGCTCTATGTCAGCGACCTGGTGAGCAGCGTGACCTGGGCGGAGAAGGAGTTGAAGGGATTCGAGCGGGTGACCGTCGCACCCGGCGAGACCGTCACCGTCGATCTCGAACTGCCGGCCGCTGCCTGCACCCTGGTCACCCCGGACCTGCGCCGGATCGTGGAGCCGGGGGAGTTCGACCTGTGTGTCGGCCCGAACTCCCGTGACCTGCTCCGCGCCCGATTCCGCATCACCGGCTAGTCGCCGTGGGGGCGGGCTGACCGCCGGAGTCCTGTCCGCCGCCGCGCTGCTGTCCCTGGCCGCCGGTCGGGGTCGGTGGCGATGCCTGAGGATCATCGACGACCCGGCACGGTGACACTGTGCCGTGCGCGACGTCGAACTCGACGCTGGCCCGGAGACCGTTCTCGATGGGTGCCACGGCGGCCGTCAGGACGAACGTGTCCCCGTTGCCGACTGCGTTCTTCGGGATCGTGACCTCGAACCAGTCCTGACCGACGCCCAAGAGCAGCCCGGGGGTCGAGGTGGCCTGGTATCTGCCGGCGGCACACTTCTTGCCCATCGGGAGGTAGGTGATGTCGGCCGGGATGCCGCGATCACGCAAAGCCTGCTGCAGCTGGTCGGCGCCTTCGAGCCGCATGACTTTCACCGTGACCTCTTCGCCGTTACGGCCCGTCACTGCGTAGGCCGGCGTGGGCTTGAGCACGTGAGTGCCCAGCGCTACGGCAGTGATCGAGGCGGCGACGAGGGCCGCAGTGGCGTACCAGCGCCGCTGGCCCCAGCGCCTCCTCGGCTCGCATGGCGAGTCAGGCTCGGTCTGGGAAGCATGATTACGAGCCGACACTTCCTCCTTGAGTTGAGTGAGCAGTGCGGTCTCGAAGGAGTCGAGCGTGGGCGAGGGCTTGCTGGTCATGAGGTCGCCTCCTGAATGCGAAGGGTGGTCTTGTCCTGGAGGGCTCGCCTGGCCCGGTGGAAACGGACTCTGGCTGTGCCGGGTTTGATCCGGAGCACCTGCGCCGCCTCGGTGATCGACAGCTGATCGATGCCGACCAGCTCGACGACCTCGCGTTGCGACGTCGGTAGCGAGGACAACGAGGCCAGCAACTCCCGTGCGTCTCGTTGCGCGGAGATGCGTTCGACGATGTGGTCGGCGGAGTCCTCATCGAGGAGTTCACGGGCACTGAACCTGCGCAGCGCGGCCGCCTCGCGGGACCGAAGCCGACGGTGGTCGGCGACGATGTTCCGCGCGATGCCGATCAGCCAGGCTCGAGGCGGCCCGAGGTCTTCCCGGTAGGAACCGGCGCGGGCGATCGCCCGCAGGAAGATGTCGGCCGTCAGGTCAGCGACGACACCAGGATCGTCGACCCGCCGAGCCAGATAGACCCGAACGGTGTCGAGGTGTTCGGTGTAGAAGCTCTCGAACTCGTCCGGCCGCTGAGCGATGGCGGCTATGCCGGTCTGTCGATCAGCCGAATCCGTCATCATGCCTATTCTTCGTCGTTGGCCTCGCAAGCGTTACAGGCTGATCGAACGAAGGGACTACCGGTCTGGCGGAAGGAAGGATGGGAACCAGACCCGGTTAGCAGTCGGCCGCCCAGGGTGGTCCCTGGACGGCCGACTGACATGGGTTGGGCAGGCGGGGCTACTTCACCTTGGCGGTCTTCGCCGAAGTCCGGCTCACCGTGGTGTAGCCGGTCTTGGTGCCGGTGACGCGGACCGAGATGTACTTCTTGCGATCCTTCTTGGTCAGCTTGTACGAGGACTTGGTCGCCTTCTTGATCGCCTTGCCGTTCCGGAGCCACTGGTAGGAGATCTTGACCGGCGCGGGTGTCCAGGCCGACATCTTGACCGTGAGCTTCTTGCCCTTCTTCGCGGTGCCCGTGATGGCCGGCGTCTTCGCGCCGAGCACGCCCTTGGCCACCGCCACCTGTGCCGACGTCTTGACCACCGTCGACATGCCGGTACGAGTGCCCGTCACCCGGACCGAGATCTTCTTGCCGATATCGGCCACGGTCAAGGTGTAGGTGGAGCCCGTAGCTCGCGCGATCGGAGCGCCATTGCGGAGCCACTGGAACGTACGGGAGGTAGCGGCCGGGCACCAGGAACCGCCGCCAACCGACACCTTCGAGCCATACCGGGCAGTCCCGGAGACGGTAGGAGTCGGTGCGTAAATGGCGGTCGCCTTCGTCACTTCCACGTAGCGATAGCCGGAGAAGTAGATATCGTCCTTGCTGTCACTCCGAGTGAATCGGCCAAGCTGGCTGAACTTGAGCTGATGGGTGTCTACCTCATCCGGGTCCGGGAAGATGACATTGGAGCCGCTCCTGGCAATTGTGGGATGCAGGGTCCAGACAATCGGATGACCGGAATCCGGAGCGCCCTTGATGGTCGGCAGCGGCACCAGGGTGCATGCCTTGGCCGAACCAGTCGCCAGATCCTGGCCGGTGGCATGCAACTGGCCCTTGAACGCATAGCTGGTGCCCAGATTGCTGAGGTCTGCGATGTGGTTGCCCTTGACGAAGACTTTCGACAGCACGGGATAGGACTTCAACGGCGCGAGGTTGGTCACGTCATTGCCGATGAGACTGATGCCGTCCAGTTCCGGCACATTCGTGGTCGCCGAAATGGTGCTGATCTGGTTGTACGCCAGTCCTAGCCAGTCCAGCTTGGGAAGACTGAGCGCAGGAAGCGCGGTCAGTTGGTTGTGATCCAGATCCAGTCGCTGCAATGACGGCATGCTGGGCAGCGTGGCAATACTCGAGATCTGGTTCCCGCTGAACTCGGCCTCTCGGAGCTTGGGCAGGCTGAGCGTACTGGGGATATCTGTGAGCTGGTTCCACTCCAGGTCGAGGTTGGTCAGCTCCGGCATGCCGGAGAGCCCGGAGAGGTCGGAGATCTGGTTCCAGCGGAAGCTCGCGCTCTCGAGCTTCGGCACATCCAGCGAACTCGGAATGGCGATGAGCTGATTCCCGTCCAGTTCGAGCGTGGTCAGCTCCGGAAGACTGGAGAGGCCGGAGATGTCGGAGAGGCCAAGGTAGTTCGCCTTCAGCGAGGCGAGTTTCGGCAGGGCAAGCGTCGGAATGCTCTCCAGCTGGATGGAGTCCAGTTCCAACTCCGTCAACTCCGGCAACGGCGGCAGTGCCGACAGGTCGCTCGTCGACCCGTCGCCGGAGAACTTCAGGGTGGACAGCTTCGGCAGGCTGGACGTCGAGATCACCGAGAGCGGGACGCCGGTGGTCTGGAGTTCTACCAGGTTCGGGAAGCTCGGAATCGGCTGCGGTGTCGCGCCCCAAGCCGAGTAGGTCAACGACAGCAAGGTGCTCTTGCCGGCAATGGGTGTCAGATCGACAGCTTGTCCGCCCCACGTATCCAGAGTGAGATCGGTGAGTGGCAGGGTGCTCAACGGAGTGACATCCGACAAATCGGCGCCGCCGGCTTTGAACTCGGCGAGGTTTGTCGCGTATTCCAGACCGGTGAGATCATTGACCTCGGTGGAGAAATCATCGGAGTTGCAGTCGAGGCGCTCCAGGCTCGCGAGCTGGCCCTGGGTATAGCTCGCCGCCGAAGCCACGTGCAATCCGTTTGCGATGCATCCTCGCAATCCCTCGTCCGGAATGGAGACGGGATCACTGGGATCGGCAAAGGCTGGTGGCGCAAGGCCTATTGCCAAGGCTGCGACGGCAGCGACTGCCACCAGGCGCCGGAGAGCTTTCATACGGAAGAATCCCTTCCTGACGTGCCTGCCATCCGGCCCATTAGGGCTCGCGCAATCGGGAACGCAGGCAATGGATAAATCGGTGATCGAGAGGACTTCGTTCAGCCCCGCCTGCAATTGGTCCCTCGGTGGCTCGGATCGTAGTGGTGTCGGAATGGCTCGCGCAGGAATTCCGGCGATTTGTCGGCTGTTCGGGGGACAGCGCCGCAGTCGGTGTTTCTCCTGTGACCCCTGTGGGCGCCGTGGTCGGTGCCCGACCGGTGAGCCGGCGATGGCACTTGGTTCATACCCATAGGGGGTATAGAGTGTGCATGTACCCCAGAGGGGTATCCGTCCAGCGCCGAAGGGATGACAGCGAGATGCGCGCGATCGACGATCAGCCCGCGACGACCCTCGGGCGTCCGGCCGGGGGCGAGTCATGAACGCGACGGGGCGTCTGGTGGCGTACGGCGCCGGATTGGTGCTGCTCTTCGGCGTCGGGCTCGGCGCCGGTCGGCTACTGATGCCGGATTCCGCACCCACCGGCCAGCAGCACGCATCGGACTCTGTGGAGTCCGGGGAGTTGGAGGGTCACGGTCACGACGGCGACCATTCCTCCTCCAGCGCGGAAGAGAGCAGCGAGTCGAGCCGGGGACTGTCGCTCGCGCAGCACGGCTATGTCCTGGGTCCGGTGACCGCACCGCGTCTGGTCGGCACGGCGGGACAGCTGTCCTTCACGATCACCGACGCGGAAGGCTCGCCGGTCACCGACTTCGCCGTCTCGCACGAGAAGAGGCTGCACCTGATCGTGGTGCGTACCGACGGCAGCCGGTTCAGACACGTCCATCCGAGGTTGGACGACTCGACGGGTACGTGGTCGCTGCCCTGGGCCTGGGATGCCGGCGGCACCTATCGGGTGTTCGCCGACTTCGTCCCGGCAGGTGCCACGGACGCACCCGACGTCACCCTGACCCGCACCGTGGATGTCGCCGGCGAGCTGGCCCCGGAGTCCGCGACAGCGGTCCGGCGCAGCACGACGGTCGACGGCTACGAGGTGAGGCTGAGCGGAGACCTCGAGGCAGGACAGTCGACGCAACTGCAGATCGCGGTCAGCAAGGATGGAAAGCCGGTCACGACCCTGGAGCCGTACCTCGGCGCCTTCGGACACCTCGTGGCACTGCGTGACGGAGACTTGGCGTACCTGCACGTGCATCCGGAAGGCGACAGCCCAGCGCCAGGAGCCATGGGTGGACCCACGATTTCCGTCGAGGTCGAGGCACCGACCGCCGGCCACTACCTGCTGTACCTGGACTTCCAGATCGACGGCACCGTGCGGACAGCGACCTTTGTACTGGAAGCAGGCAAGTAGACGATGACGGAGTCAGTGACGGGACTGCAGCAGCTGAGCTCGAGCTACGAGCTGGAGATCGGCGGCATGACCTGCGCGTCGTGCGCGAACCGGATCGAGCGCAAGCTGAACAAGCTGGAGGGCGTCTCGGCATCGGTGAACTACGCGACCGAGAAGGCCAAGGTGACCGCCCCTGCGGGCTACGATCCGACGCTGCTGATCGCCGAGGTCGAGAAGACCGGCTACACCGCGACCCTGCCGGCCCCGAAGCGGAAGGCGCCGGAGCCGACGGCCGACGGCGAAGAAGCAGCCGATGATCCTGAACTGGTCGCGCTGCGGCAGCGGCTGATCGGATCCGTGGTCCTGGCGGTGCCGGTGATCCTGCTGGCGATGATCCCCGCGTTGCAGTTCACCTACTGGCAGTGGGCCTCGCTGGCGCTGGCCGCACCGGTGATCGTGTGGGGTGCGTGGCCCTTCCACAAGGCCGCGTGGACCAATCTGCGGCACGGCGCGGCCACGATGGACACCTTGATCTCGCTGGGAACCAGCGCGGCCTTCGGTTGGTCGTTGTACGCGCTGTTCTTCGGCACCGCCGGGATGCCCGGGATGACGCACGCGTTCAAGCTGACAGTCGCACCCACCGAGGGCGCAGCCAACATCTACCTCGAGGTGGCGGCCGGGGTGACGATGTTCATCCTGGCAGGCCGCTATTTCGAGAAGCGGTCCAAGCGGCACGCCGGCGCGGCGCTGCGGGCGCTGCTGGAGCTCGGGGCGAAGGAGGTCGCCGTCCTGCGTCGCGGCGTGGAGACGCTCATCCCGGTCGAGGACCTGGCTGTCGGCGACGAGTTCGTGGTGCGGCCGGGGGAGAAGATCGCCACCGATGGCGTGGTGGTGTCCGGCACCTCGGCAGTCGATGCCGCGATGCTGACCGGTGAGTCGGTCCCGGTCGAGGTGGGCGTCGGCGATGCCGTCACCGGCGCGACCGTGAACGCCGGCGGACGTCTGGTGGTGCGCGCGACCCGGGTGGGCGCCGATACCCAGCTGGCTCAGATGGCCAAGCTGGTGGAGGACGCCCAGTCCGGCAAGGCGGAGGTGCAGCGGCTGGCCGACCGCATCTCCGGGGTGTTCGTGCCGATCGTGATCGCGATCGCGGTCGGTACGCTCGGTGTCTGGCTAGGTGCCGGGTTCGGCCCCACGGCAGCCTTCACCGCCGCCGTCGCGGTGCTGATCATCGCCTGCCCCTGCGCTCTGGGGCTGGCCACGCCGACCGCACTGCTGGTCGGGACCGGTCGCGGTGCCCAGCTGGGCATCCTGATCAAGGGACCGGAGGTGCTGGAGTCGACCCGCAAGATCGACACCGTCGTACTCGACAAGACCGGCACGGTGACCAGCGGGAAGATGACGCTGGTCGACGTCCACGTTGCCCCCGGCACCGAGCGGTCCGAACTGTTGCGATTGGCGGGTGCATTGGAGAGTTCGTCCGAGCACCCGATCGCGAGAGCGATCGCCAAGGGCGCCGCTGAGGAGGTGGGCACTCTGCCGGCCCCGGAGGACTTCGCGAACGTGCCGGGCAAGGGTGTCCAGGGGATCGTCGACGGGCATGCGGTGCTGGCCGGGCGGGAGTCCCTGCTGGCCGACTGGTCGCAGCACCTGCCGGAGGAACTCGCCGCCGCGAAGGCTGCCGCGGAGACCCGGGGCAGGACCGCGGTGGCGGTCGGCTGGGACGGGCAGGCCCGGGGGGTGCTGGTGATCGCCGACGCGGTCAAACCGACCAGCGCGCAGGCCGTCGCGCAGTTGAAGGACCTGGGACTGACCCCGATCCTGCTGACCGGCGACAACACCGCCGTGGCTCGCCAGATCGCGGCCGAGGTCGGGATCGGTGAGGTGATCGCCGAGGTGCTGCCCGCCGACAAGGTGGCGGTCGTCTCCCGGCTGCGGGCCGAGGGCAAGGTCGTCGCGATGGTCGGTGACGGCGTGAACGATGCGCCGGCGCTGGCGCAGGCCGATCTTGGGCTGGCGATGGGCACCGGCACCGATGTGGCGATCGAGGCTTCCGACCTCACCCTGGTCCGCGGGGACCTGCGTGCTGCCGCCGACGCGATCCGGCTGTCCCGACGCACCCTCGGGACGATCAAGACCAACCTGTTTTGGGCCTTCGCATACAACGTGGCAGCCATCCCGCTCGCCGCGCTCGGGCTGCTCAATCCGATGCTGGCCGGTGCCGCGATGGCCTTCTCCAGTGTCTTCGTGGTCGGCAACAGCCTCCGGCTGCGGACCTTCAAGTCCCAGGCGACCCCGGGCTCATAGGTCATCCGTTCCTGCTCGATCTTGTCGGCTTTGCTCGACCTGCAGACCGAGCAAGGCCGACAAACCCGAGCAACTTCGTGGAGGCGCCGACAGGGGAGTCAGCTCACGCGGGCCTGTCGCTCGATGGCGGCGACGAATCGGTCGACAGCCTCGGACGGCGCCAGGTCGAGTCGCAGACCGGGCTCGATCAGCTCCAGCTCGGACAGCACCGGCTGGCCGCCGGAGCCGGGCAGCAGATCCACCCGGGCATAGCTGACCGGCTCGGGTGCTGCTTGGAGAGCCCGGTAGCCGAGGTCGAGCTCGGCGGGCGACGCGACGGTCGGCTCGGTGTGGTTGGGTAGTGCCTGATCGTGGTCGCGCCGCAATCGTGGTGCCCGGCGGAACGCGTGCGAATAGAGCCCATCGAGGAACACCAGGGAGATCTCACCGAACCTGTCGACTCCGGTCAGGTAGGGCTGGACCAAGGCCGTACGACCTGAGCCGGTGATCTGCCGGATCGCCTCGTCGGCGGCAGAGATGGTGCAGCGATATGTGTCCTGGGCACTGGCGCTGACCGCGGGCTTGACCACCACATCAGCTGCCTGGCCGAGTCGGTCGAGCTGACTGAGATCGGCGTCAACTCCCGGCACCAGATAGAGCGTCGGGACCACCGGAAGCCCTCGGTCAGCGAGGTCGTGCAGATAGCGCTTGTCGGCGTTCCACTCCACCACGGACCGGCTGTTGATCAGCTCCGGCACCTGGGTCAGCCAGCCGGCGAACTCGTCCCAGCGGCGGTGATAGTCCCATACGCTGCGCAGCAGCACGAGGTCGAAGTCCAGCCAGTCGACCTCCGGATCGTCCCAGACACATGCCTCCGCTTCGAGACCTCGAGCACGCAGTCCGGCCAGCAGCCGCTGGCCGTCCTCGTCCAACTGGGGGAGCGGACGGTACGTGGCCACCGCCACCCTCGGCGTGTCGCGGTGCCGCACGGATCGATCCTCCTCGGTTGTGCCCTGATTGGCACGGAGGAGCTTAGAACTTCAGCGTGTCGATCCCGCGGAGCGTGTCCAGGTCGGCGGTCTGGATCGCCTGATCGGACAGCAGGTAGACGGCGTCACCGATCACCAGGGACCGGTTGGTCATCCCGTCCTTCTCGGCCACCGAGACCTTGCCGAGCTCGGTGAGTCCCTTCATGGTGAGGCGCAGCATCACCACGCCGCTGAACGTTCCGCGGCCCTGGTCGTCGCCATACAGATAGGTCGGGGCGATGACGAGTTTGCGCGGCTGCCAGTAGAGGAATGCCTTGGGATCGAACTCCGCCCCCGCCGACCCCGCACCCAAGGTGCGTACGTCGATCCGGCGCGGAGCGGCCGCGTTGCTCACGTCGAACAACGAGAACTGGACCCCGGCTTGGTCATCCAGACGATCACCGGCGCCGCTCTGCCCGACACCGAGCAGCAGGTTCTTGCCGACCGGGTGCAGATAGCCCGAATAGCCCGGGATCTTCAGCTCGCCCAGCACCTTCGGCGCCGCAGGGTCGCGCAGATCGAGCACATACAAGGGATCCGTCTGGCGGAAGGTGACGACATACCCGCGGTCGGCGATGAACCGCACCGCACGGATCGACTCGTTGTCCTGGCGGCCCAGCCCGTCGACCTGTCCCAGCTGCCGCAGCACGCCGTCATGTTCCTTCAAAGTCGTGACGATGCCTTCGGTCACCTCGCGCGACCCGACCCAGCCACGGCGTTCCGAGATCGTGCTCGCCACCCGCAGCACGCCCTCGTACTCCGACATGGCGTACTGGTTGAGCAAGGCTCCGCGGACCTCGCCGGACCCGGTGTAGCTGGTCGCGCCCGACGGTGCGGTGACGAATTTGTGCACGCTGGTCGTCACGGGCGAACCGTCACGACGCCATTCCGTGGTCGAGACGTAGGTTCCCGTGCTGCTGGCGTAGATCTGCTCGCCACCGGCGATCACGCCGACCGTCCGGCGGGACTGCAGGGCGGAGTTGATGTCGAACGACGCCACCGCGACGGTGTCGATTCCGGAGAACTTCTCCGGCCGTGCCAGATCGGGGCACTGGACCAGGCGACCCTTGTCGACCTGTGCGCCGCGACCGTCGGTCAGCACATAGGAGGGGATCCAGTCGTCGATCGTCGAGCGGGCGACCGCGGCCCGCAGCCTGTCCATGGACTTCTTGTCGATCTGACCGTCGCGGGTGTAGGTCGGCGAGGGGATGTCGACGTCCGGCGACGCCACCGTCACCATCCGGACCTGGGTTCCGGCCAGCCGTGCGTCCAGCACCTGACCGTCGATGGTCAAGGTGGCGATCAGCTTCGGATTGCTGAGGTCGGCGATGTCATACATGGTGACGACCGCCCGGGTGCCGGCCCATGCCGATCTGGGTTCGGTCAACCGGGGTTCCTGATCCCCGAACACCAGTAGTCGGTTCCCGGACAGGAAGACGTTGCGAGCGGTCGCGCCGGGCAGGGTCTTGCGCAGTGTCAGCTTGCCCTTGCTGGTGCTGATCAGGTGTACGCGGCTCTCGGCGACCGCGACGATCCGCCGACCGTCGGTCTTGACGATGTCCGGCTCGTCGATGCCGGCTTCCTGCACATTCGTATCCGAATGCTGCGTCCCTCCACCTGCCGATTCAGCACTGCCGGACGCGTCAGGGCCTTGGGAGGGGACCGGAGCCCCCTGGACCTGCGTGTCCTCGGAGGTCGCGTACGCTCTGCCGCCGGCCTGCTCGATCAGATAGGCAGGGGCCTGATCCTTGAAATACCGCAGTGCGGTGTCGCAGCTGTCGAACGGGGTCAGGCCCCCGGTCAACGCCGCTGCCGCGCCGGCCTCACCGGACGTGGCACCCCCGGCACCGGACGGGAATCCCGCGATGATCCTGGGCAGTCCGACGGCGACGGCGGTGATCAGTACGGCTGCCGCAACCAGGGCCGGTAGGGCGACGCGGGCCGGCGACCTCCGTACTCGACGGAGACCGGCTTCGTGGTCGATGGGAAGCTCGGCCATCCGACGGCGTACGGCGTCGGCGGCCGCGCGGGCCCGGTCATCGAACTCGGTCATGGTGAATCCTCCAGACGCAATTGACGTGCGACGGCGGCGCGGGCCCGGCTCAGATGGGTCTTCACGGTGCCTTCGCTGCAGTCGAGGACTGCGGCGATCTCACGCACGCTGTAGTCGGCGAAGTAGTAGAGCGCGACCGTCTGGGCTTGCCGCAACGGCAGCTGACGGACCGCTTGCCAGAACGCTGCGTCGCCGTCGTCGAGCTCGACCGTGGTCTGCGTCCGCTTCGCCAGTCGGACCAGTGCTCGTGCCTCGACCAGGCGTCGCCGGACCACCGACGCCGCGCGGTTGCAGGTGACGCGCCGGACCCAGCCGCCCGGCGAGTCGCAGTCCGCCACCACGTGCCAGTGCCGTAAGGCTGCGGTGAACGCATCCTGGGCGACGTCCTCGGCGACCGCAAGACTGCCGGTCAGGACGAACGCCAGGCCCAGCACCTGCCGGTGCTCTTGTCGGTAGAAGTCGTCGAACGACAACGGCTCGTCCGACGCCTCGGCCAGACGGGGTACAGCAGCGAGCGCCGGCCGCCTCGCTACGGGAGGGGAGGCGTCGCTCATTGTCGCTCCTTGGCTGTCCATCACTGAGTCACTCGCGCCAGGACGCTCCTCGGTTGACATGACCCGGTGATTATCTGGTTCACAGTCCGCCCGGTTGTTTTCGGCACACCGAAACTCTATGGTTTCGGTGTGCCGAAAACTCGGGGCGAACGGCTCCTCACTGTGATCGCGGTCCTGCTGAGTGTGCTGCTCGCGGGCTGTACGTCGGGTTCGGTGGCGGCATCCCACGATCGCTCGTCGAAGCCGAAGGTTCTGACCACCTTCACCGTGCTGGCCGACATCGCCCAGAACGTGGCCGGTGAGCACCTCGAGGTGGAGTCGCTCACCAAGGTCGGCGCGGAGATCCACGGCTACGAGCCCACGCCTGGTGATGTGCGGCGGGCGGCCGACGCGGAGCTGATCTTGGACAACGGACTGAACCTCGAGCTCTGGTTCGAACAGTTCGTCGCCCGGGTCGATGCCCCGCATGTCGTCGTCTCCGAGGGCGTGAAGGTGATCGACATCGCCGCGGACACGTACGCCGGGAAGCCGAATCCGCATGCCTGGATGAGTCCGTTGAACGTGCAGATCTACGTGGACAACATCGTGTTCGCCTTCAGTGCGTTGGACCCTGAGCACGCCGAGGAGTTCGCCGCCAACGGGCGGGCGTACAAGGTCGAACTGCAGAAGGTTCACGACGACCTGGTCGCCGAGCTGTCGAAGCTGCCCAAGGAGCAGCGGGCTCTGGTGACCTGTGAAGGCGCATTTTCCTATCTCGCCCGCGATGCCGGACTGGTGGAGCGCTACATCTGGCCGGTCAACGCCGAGCAGCAGGCGACCCCGCAGCAGATCACCGCTGTCATCGACTACGTGAAGACCAACAAGGTGCCGGCCGTGTTCTGCGAGTCGACGGTCTCGGACAAGCCCATGCGGCAGGTCGTCGCGGCCACAGGTGCATCCTTCGGCGGTACGTTGTACGTGGATTCGCTGTCCGAGCCCGACGGTCCGGTTCCGACCTATCTGGAGCTGATCAGGCACGACACCGCGACGATCATCGCCGGTCTCACCGAGAAGAAGTCCTGATGGCCGGCATCGAGGTCGATGATCTGGTGGTCCGCTACGGCGAGGTCGTGGCTCTCGACGGTGTCTCGCTCAGTGTGGCGCCGGGGCAGGTGACCGGCTTGGTCGGGATGAACGGCGCGGGGAAGTCGACGCTGTTCAAGGCGCTGATCGGGATGGTGCGGCCGGCGCGGGGGAGTATCCGGCTCGATGGCGTTGAGCCGGCGCAGGCCCGCAGGCGTGGGCTCATCGGCTATGTGCCGCAGAACGAGGCAGTCGACTGGACATTTCCGGTCAGTGTCCGGGACGTGGTGATGATGGGCCGGTACGGCCATCAGGGCTTCGCCCGCCGCGCCCGGGCGAGCGATCATGCCGCTGTCGAGGAGGCGCTCGACCGGGTCGAGCTCACCGGGTACGCGAATCGTCAGATCGGTCAGCTGTCCGGTGGCCAGCGCAAACGGGCGTTCGTGGCCCGCGGCCTCGCCCAAGGGGCCGCGACCTTGCTGCTGGACGAGCCGTTCGCGGGAGTCGACAAGCGATCCGAGGCGACCATCGTCCAACTGCTCCGGAGCCTGGCCGACGAGGGCCGGACGATCCTGGTCTCCACTCATGATCTGCACGCCCTGCCTCAGCTGGCCAACGAGGCGATCCTGTTGCTGCACCGGGTGATCTTCCACGGTCCGGTGCAGACTGCGCTCCAGCCGCAGCAGTTGGCCCGGGCCTTCGGCCTCGAGCTGCCCAGACCTGAATCAGCCGGATTGGAATCAGCCGGACTCGAGCCGGCCGACCGGGGGGATGCGGCATGACGATCCTCGATTGGCTCGTCGAGCCGCTCCGGTACGACTTCATGGTCTACGCGCTGGCCACCACAGTAGTCGCGGCCGTCGTCTGTGGTCTGCTGTCGTGCTGGCTGGTCCTGATCGGCTGGTCGTTGATCGGCGATGCGGTCTCCCATGCCGTCCTGCCCGGTGTCGTGCTCGCGTACCTGGTCGGCGCCCCGTTCGCCCTCGGCGCGCTCGTGTTCGGCTTCCTGGCCGTCGGTCTGATCGGCGTGGTGCGCAGCACCAGCAGGGTCAAGGAGGACGCGGCGATCGGGATCGTGTTCACCACCTTGTTCGCCCTCGGTCTGGTGCTGATCTCGGTGACCCCCAGTCAGACGGACCTCAACCACATCATCTTCGGCAATGTGCTCGGTGTCAGCGGCACCGATCTGATCCAGGTCCTGGTGCTGGCCGGAGTGGCGTTCACCGTCCTGCTGATCAAACGTCGGGATCTGACGCTGTATGCGTTCGACCCCGACCACGCGTACGCGATCGGGCTCAATCCCCGGCTGCTGGGTGCACTGCTGCTGGGACTGCTGGCACTGACCGCCGTCGTGGCGCTGCAGGTGGTCGGGGTCGTCCTGGTCGTCGCCCTGCTCATCATCCCGGGGGCCACCGCGCAGTTGCTCACCGATCGATTCGGCCGGATGCTGGTGATCGCACCGGCCGCGGCCATCGCGGCGGCGGTGACCGGCATCTACCTGAGCTACTGGCTGGATGCCTCACCGGGAGGTCTCGTGGTGGTCGTGCTGGGCGGCCTGTTCGCCGTGGTCTATCTGTTCAGCCCGCATCATGGTCTGGTCGGCCGTCGATTGCGGCACGTGGCGGCTCCGTCCGGTAGCGTCCGGCCAGGGACGTCCTGACGGGAGGAACGCCATGGAAGCCCGGGTCATCGAGACCTACCTCAAGGCGGTCTTCAACGCCGGGGAGTGGTCCACCGATCTCGTCACCGTCGGGTATCTGGCGAACAGACTCGGACTCGCGCCCTCGTCGGTCTCCGAGACGGTACGCAAACTCACCGAACGGGGGTTGCTGACCCATGCTCGCTATGGCGCCATCAGCCTGACAGCCGACGGCGAACGGGTCGCCCTCGGGATGGTCCGCAAGCACCGGCTGATCGAGACCTTTCTCGTGGACTACCTCGGCTACGGCTGGGACGAGGTGCACGACGAGGCGGAGGTCCTGGAGCACGCCGTCTCGGACACGTTCATCGACCGGCTCGACGCCAAGCTCGGTCATCCCCGGGTCGACCCACACGGCGATCCGATCCCGTCCGCGGACCGGTCCTTGGCCGATCAGCCGGACACGCGACTGGACGATGTTCCGGCCGGGACGCAGGTCCGGATCGACCGGGTCAGCGACGAGGACCCCGAACTGCTCCGCCAGCTGGCCGAGTCCGGCATCGCGATCGGCGAACTGGTCACCCTCGCGTACGCGGACTCCGGGCAGGTCACCCTCCACCGAGGAGACGAGCAGCTGACCGTTCCCAGCGCAGCGGCCCGAGTCATCCGCGTCACGCCGGTCACGACCATGGCGACCACAGCATCGCCTTCCTGACCGGTCTCACCTCGACGGCAGGGCGACCACCAGCTCACGGACGAAGCCGGGATCCCGCAACCGGTCGCCGTACAACTCCCGCACCTGCTGCATCCGGTAGCGCACCGTCTGCGGGTGGACATGCAGGTTGGCTGCGACGTCGTCGCGCCGCCCCTGGTGCAGGAGCCAGCTGCGCAGGGTGAGGACGAGCCGCTCCCGGGTGGCCTCGTCCAGTCCGGCAAGTGGTGCCAGCACATGGGTCTGCAGATCGGCGACCGCCTCGGGATCGGCGCCGACGACGAGATCGACCAGGTGCTCCTCGGTGTCGATCGGCCCTCGAGTCGACTGGTCGGCGTCGAGGATCGCCGAGGTCCGGAGTGCCCGATCGTAGGAGGACCGGACCGCAGTCCACGGTCGGGGTGGACCCACGACCGCTGCGCATCGTCCGAGACTCCGCTTCAGGTGCCGGCGACCCCGGTCCGTCACGTCGGGGACCAGGAGCGCAGCCTGAGGCTGATCGAACTCCCGGGTGGCCGAACCCGGCAGGTCCTCGGAGACGAGCAGGGTGTCGCCGCTGATCGACGCGAGCACGCCGTGCACCTGGGCGGCCGGGAGCAGCACTGCGGTCAGCGATTCGGGTGGGGACCACTCGGCGCGTTCCGCGGCGGCTCGGAGGACCTCCGGCGCGGCTCCGGCCAGCAGCCGCTGCCCGAGCCGCTCCCGATAGCGTTCCCGGACTCGACCGCTGGTGGTGAGTTCGTCGTTGTGTCCGGCCACGCTGGTCGCCGACAGTTCGTCGATGTAGGCGAACAGCAGTTCCGCGAACTCCGCCATGGAATCCGCCGGCAGCCCGGCCGCGGCCGCGGTCCTCGCCAGTCCCCGCCAGCTCACCCGGGCGCCGACCCGGTAGGCGGCGAGCAGTGCATCCATCGACCGTCCGGATCTGGCCTCACCACGACCGAGCGCGTACGCGCCGTCGAGAGTCGACCGGCGTGGCGTGCTGGGGTCCGCGTCGCGGGCGCCACCGGCGAGTTTGAGGAACCCGCCGATCGCCATCTGCACGGCCGCCTCGATGCTCTCGCCCAGCGGACCGCTCAGTCCGCCGCCGTACCCAGGCACCTCCGAGGTCACGGCGGCGATGGTCTCGGCGGCGACTGCGGGCAAGGCTTCCCGCAGTGCCGACAAGACGGTGTCGTCGATGCTGAACGTCGACAGCGGCACGTGCATCCTCCGGGCGCAGTTGTTCTTTGCGAACAAGAATGGCGCTCATTTTCACGCCAACTGACGGTGACTTTAGCCCAGTGGCAGCTAAGAATGGGAACGTGGGGATCTCCTGGCGGCTTGCGCCGGACACTCGGCCGACACTGGGTCAACGACTGGTCCGCTGGGCCGAGCACGTGACGACGCCGCTGCTGCCGGCCGACTACCTTGATCTGTTCGACCCGTTGCGGCTCGGAGCCGAGCTGCGCGGCCGGATCGTGGCCGTTCATCCCGAGACGGCCGATGCCGCCAGCATCGAGATCCGGCCGGGCGCCGACTGGGCCGGCCACATTCCCGGTCAGTATGTCCGGATAGGTGTCGACGTGGATGGCGTACGGCAATGGCGGGCCTACTCGCTGACCCACGGACCCCGGAGCGACGGACGCATCTGCGTGACCGTGAAGGCGGTGCCGGACGGGAAGGTGAGCACCCATCTGGTGCGGCACGCGCGGCCCGGCACGCTGGTGCACCTGGAGCAGGCGGCCGGCGACTTCGTGCTGCCGCCCGGTGGCGGACGATTCCTGTTCGTCACCGCCGGCTCCGGCATCACCCCGGTGATCGGTATGCTCCGCAACCTGTTCCCGGTGGCCGACGGCGGCGTCGTCCGGCTACGTCGCTCCCGGCCGTACGACATCGTCGTGCTGCATGTGGCACCGAGCGAGACCGATTCGATCTTCCTCGCCAACCTGCGCGAACTGGCTGCGGCCGGCCTGATCCGGCTGATCAGCCGCCACAGCGACGAGCACGGTCGGCTCGATGTGTCCGAGCTGGAATCACTGGTGCCCGATCTGGCGGCCCGCACCACTCTTGCTTGCGGGCCGGCGGGTCTGCTCGATGCCCTGCAACAGCATCACGATCAGCGCGGACTGCGGCTGCAGGTCGAGAAGTTCCGTACCGAGCGGATAGCGGTCGGCGACGGTGGCACGGTGAGCTTCGCCGGCGCCGGGACCGAGGTGAAGGTCGAGCCCGGCTCGTCGATTCTGGATGCCGCGGAGGAGGCCGGCGTACTGATGCCGTCGGGCTGCCGGATGGGCATCTGCTACGGCTGCGTCCTGCCACTGCGGTCCGGGTCGATCCGCGACCTGCGGACCGGCGAGATCACGACCGCCACGCCGGGGGAGACGGTCGGCAACGGAGTGCCGGTGCAGACCTGCATCTCCGCCGCGGCCGGCGCCTGCGTGATCGACCACTGACACTCCAACTCGACTTCCCTACTTCGACACCGAGACCAAGGATCCGATGACCACGCTGCAGAAGAAGTCGCACAACCCGATCGCCCACCTCACACCCGATGACATCGAGCGGATCGGTGTGGAGCTGGACGCGATCCGGCAGTCGGTGATCGACACCCGAGGTGCCGACGATGCCGCGTACATCCGGAAGGTGATCGACGTCCAGCGCAAGCTCGAGCTCGGCAGCCGGGCAGTGCTGCTGGCCTCCTTCTTTCCCCCGGCCTGGATCCTGGGCACGCTCGGTCTGTCGGTGGCCAAGATCATCGACAACATGGAGATCGGCCACAACATCTTGCACGGGCAGTGGGACTGGATGCGCGATCCCAAGATCCACTCCACGACCTGGGAGTGGGATCACGCCTCGCCGGCGGAGCAGTGGAAGCACTCGCACAACGAGTTGCATCACACCTATACCAACGTGATCGGCAAGGACAACGACCTCGGCTACGGCATCATGCGAGTCGACGAGGACCAGCGCTGGGTCCCGCTCTATCTGGCCCAGCCGCTGTGGAACTTCCTCAACGCCTGCGTCTTCGAGTACGGGATCGCGGCCTACGACCTCGAGCTGGGCCGGAATCTGCGATCGAAGAAGCGCCGCCGGGACCCGGAGTTCCGGGCTCGGGTGAAGCAGGTGTTGAACAAGGTCCGCAAGCAGGCGACCAAGGACTATCTGCTGCACCCGCTGCTGTCCGGACCGTCCTTCTTGAGCACCCTCGGAGCGAACGCGACCGCCAATCTGATCCGCAATCTGTGGACGCATTCGGTGATCATGTGCGGGCACTTCCCGGAAGGCGTGGAGACCTTCGAGAAACGCTCGATCGAGGGCGAGACTCGTGGCGAGTGGTATCTGCGACAGATGCTCGGCTCGGCCAACATCTCCGGCAGCAAGGCGATGCACTTCATGACCGGGAATCTGTCCCACCAGATCGAGCACCACCTGTTCCCCGATCTGCCGAGCAACCGGTATGCCGAGATCGCCCCCCAGGTCCGCGATCTCTTCCAGCGCTACGGCCTCAGCTACACCACCGGGTCGTTGCCCAAGCAGGTCGCCTCCGCCTGGAAGAAGGTGATCCGGCTGTCGCTGCCCAATGACTTCGGCAAGAAGGTGCGAGAGGCGGTCTTGCCGGACCGCTCGGGGCGTCAGGTCGATCTCGTGCGCGAGGCTCCGGTCCCCGTACCGTGCTGACGGTGCTCCAAGACCGTCAAGGTCGCCAGCGGTAGGAAGACGATCGCCGCGAAGACAACCCCGACCAGTGGCACCGACAGTGCGCCGAGACTGGTCGCCAGCGCGGCCCCGGTGATCGCGGTGCCCACGGCCGTACCCAGGTTGAAGATCGAGGTCGCCATGGCGCTGGCCAAGGTGGGTGCGTCGCCGCCGTAGCGTACGGCCAGATTCACCATCACCGGGTTGGCCGAGAGACCGACCAGACCGAGCAGGCTGAACAGGAGGAAGGTCGGCACCGGCAGAGTCGAGAACAAGGCCAGCCCAACCGCGGCGACCAGGGTGACCGCGGCAGCGACCAGTGGCGTACCGAACGGATGCCGGTCTCCGGCGCGACCACCGAGAATCGACCCGATCAAGGCGCCGGCACCGAACAGCACGAGCGCGATCGGAATCGTCCATTCGGGCAGTCCGGTGCGCTCGGTCAGCAGCGGTGCAATGAAGCTGTAGATCGAGAGGACACCGGCATTCACGGCCGCACAGGTAGCCAGGGTGAGCCACAGACGCACGGATCTGAGCCCGGCGAACTCGGCTCGCACCGAGGGACTGCTGTGCCGGGCGTCGTCGGCCGGTACGGCGCGAGCCACCGCCACGGCCAACAGGATCGCGAGTCCAGCCAGCGCCCAGAACGGGCCACGCCAGCCGATCAACTGGCCGGCGAACGCACCGATCGGCACGCCCAGGACATTGGCGAGCATGCCACCGCCCAACACGATGCCGAGCGCACGAGAGCTGGCTGCCGGCCCGACGATCCGGGCGGCGACCACCGCGGCAACCGCCCAGAACGCGCCGGTGGCGAACGCGGTCAGCACCCGTGCGGCGAGCATGATCGCGAAACTGTTCGTCAGCGCAACGATGACGTGCCCGATCGCGAACACCAACAGCGACAAGGTGAGGGTGAGCCGGCGCGGTAGCCGCAACGTGACCAACGCCATCGACGGCGTGCCGACGATCATTCCGATGGCGAAGACGGTGATCGCCAGGCCGGCGCGAGCGACGGAGACGTCGAAATCGGCAGCGATCTGCGGCAACAGCCCTGCGACGACGAACTCGGTCGTACCCATCAAGAAGGTGCCCGCGGTGAGGACATAGATCACCAGCGGCAGCCGCGATGTGGCGTTGGGAGCTGTTGTTGGAGTGGGCACGGGAAGTCCTTCGGGCGTGACGACGGTGACGTACGCCGGGCACGGCAACGTGCCAGGTGCGCATCAGAGAGTGAGCAGGAGAGTGGGGAGTGGAGCTGGGTCAGTGCTCGGCGAGATCGGTTGCGGTGTGTTCGGTGCTGGTCCACGAGCCGAGCAGCTCGAGCGCATGCTCGGTCGGTGAACACGGCTCGGCGGCGTACAAGGTCAAGGTGAGCCCGGGTTCGGACAGCATGTCGACACTCTCGTAGCCGAGTTCGAGATCGCCGACCAGATCGTGGTAGAAGAGTTTGACGCCGGCGCCGACGTAGCGCACGTTGTGCGCAGACCAGCGCCGCCGGAACTCCTCGCTGCGGGTGGACAGCTCACCGACCAGGTCGTGCAGTTCCTTGTCATGCGGGTCTCGGCCGGCTTCGGTCCGCAGGATAGCGACGCACGTATCGGCCGCCTCGTCCCAGCGCGGATAGAAGGCCCGGCCGCCCTCCTGCAAGAAGGTGAACCGGGCGAAGTTCGGCGGTTCGACCGGTTGGGCTTCGTACAAGCTGGCATGCATCGCCCGGCCGAGCCGGTTGCAGGCCAGCAGATCCATCCGGCCGTTGCGGACGATCGCCGGTCCGGTGAAGCGGTCTAGGGCGTGTCCCGTAAACGATTGTGGCTGGGTGGGGTAGGCAGGTGGTGTGCATGATCGTCATGACCTGACCGATAGCCAGTGGGCGGTGTTGGAGCCGTTGCTGCCCAGTTGCCAGGCCCGGC
>JASGEZ010000050.1:0-17819 GCA_047605905.1 Microlunatus sp. | reverse complement strand
GCGCCGGCCGCATTCCGGTCCGCCGCTACGTGAGGCATCCTCGACAAGTGAAGGACGCATCGACTGACGCACAGCGCAGCCCGGCGCGACCGCGAGTGCAGGAGTGTCCGGTCGCGGGACACGCTCTTCGTCCTGCGACCGGACACGACGAACGAGCGGTCTTGAGCGCCGGGCGAGCAGTGCCATTTACAGAGCCCTCCTCCGGCGCGCCATCCCCGATGCGGCCCGCTGTCGTGCCTAAACTCCGTCGGAGGGTCCACAAGGGCCCGACTTCCCCACGGCCGACTTCCCCACCGTGTTTGGAGCAGGCGTGACCATGACGAGTGTTGGTGACCCCCTGGTGGGTCAGCTGCTCGATGGCCGCTACCAGATCACCCACCGGCTGGCCCGCGGTGGGATGGCGACGGTCTATGTCGCCACCGATACCCGGCTGACCAGGACCGTCGCGGTCAAGGTGATGCATGTCGGGCTCGGCGACGATGCAGAGTTCGCACGCAAATTCGACCGTGAGGCCCGATCGGCGGCCAAGCTCTCGCACCCGAATGTGGTGTCGGTCTTCGATCAGGGTCACGACGACGGCCGGCCCTACATCGTGATGGAGTACGTCGAGGGCCGCACTCTCCGCGACATCCTCAACCACGAGGCCCCGCTGCCGCCCGAGCGCGCGCTGGAGATCATCGAGCCGGTGATCGCGGCCCTGGCCGCCGCCCACGAGGCCGGTCTGGTGCACCGCGACGTCAAGCCGGAGAACGTGCTGCTCACCGACCGCGGCCAGATCAAGGTGGTCGACTTCGGACTCGCGAAGGCGGTCAGCGCGCAGACCTCCACCGCCACCCAGGGTCTGCTGATCGGCACCGTCTCCTATCTGCCGCCCGAACTGGTGCTGTCCGGGAAGTCCGGTCCCCGCTCCGACGTCTACAGCGCCGGCGTAGTCCTGTTCGAGATGCTGACCGGCCGTAAGCCCCATGTCGGCGACACCCCGATCCAGGTCGCGTACGCGCATGTCCACAACGACGTGCCGCCGCCGTCGCAATTCCGGACGGCCGGGCACATCCCGCCGTACCTGGACGCCCTGGTCGCCGGGGCGACCGCCCGCAACCCCGACGCCCGGCCGCACGACGGCAAGGTGTTGCTCTCCCAGGTCCGCCGGGTCCGGCTGGCGCTGCGCGAAGGGCTGCCCGACGATCCCGAGCTCACGCAGGACCTGAGCGTGCTGCAACGCTCGGACCTGTCGGCGGCGATGCCGCCCGGGACCGATCCGGACGCCGAACTGACCCAGTTCGTGCCGAACCCGGGTGCCGTGCCGGTCAGTCCGCCGCGGATCGTGCAGCAGCGCGGTCATACCCCGACCTCACCGCCCACCGTCCGCGACGCCCCGCCGCCGGCGGTGCCCTCGGCAGATCCGCACGGCGGACAGTCACACAACCCGGGTGTATATGTCTCCACCGAGCGTCTGGTGTCCCGGCGCGAGCGCGAGGCACGTCGCCGACGTCGCGGCTGGCTGATCGTGCTGCTGGTCTTGATGCTGACCGCCATGGCGGCGCTGGCCGGCTGGTATCTCACCGAGGGCCGGTTCACCGCGACCCCGACGCTGTCCGCGCTGCCCAAGGCCGAGGCCTCGAGTGTGGCCGAGCAGGAGGGCCTGCAGGTCAGCTTCGTCGACACGTTCTCCGAGACCGTTCCCGCAGGCGTGGTGATCGACACCGATCCGACGGCCGGCACCAAGGTGCCCGACGGTGGTTCCATCACCGCAATGCTCTCCAAGGGCCCGGAGCGCTACGCCATGCCGAAGCTGGTCGGGCTGAGCAAGGCGAAGGCCGTCGATGCCCTGACCGAGTCCCACCTAGCCCTCGGCACGGTGTCGGAGTCCTACTCCGACCAGGCCAAACGCGGCACGGTGCTGGAGGCTTCCTACCAGCCCGGCACCAAGCTCAAGTCCGCCACGAAGGTCGGCCTGACCGTCTCCAAGGGACCGCAGCCGATCAAGATCACCGACTTCACCGGCAAGTCGACAGTGGCCGCGGCGAAGGCGCTGAAGAAGGCCGGCTTCAAGGTCAAGCTCACCTCCGCGCATTCCGACAGCATCGACAAGGGGCTGGTGATCAGCCAGTCCCCGAAGTCCGGCACCGGCGTGAAGGGCGACACGATCACCCTGCAGCGCTCACTCGGACCGGTGATGGTGACCATCCCGAGTGTCCGTGGCCAAGGGGTCGAGGCGGCGAAGAAGACCCTCGCCAACGCCGGGTTCAAGACCAAGGTGCAGCCGGTGGCCGTCAACTATCTCGGGCTCGGGTACGTCGTCTACACCAAGCCCGGCGCGAAGAGTTCGGCAGCCAAGGGCTCGACGATCACCCTGTACGTCGTCTGACCCCAAACCTCCCGATGGGTGGGCCGGGCGGTCAGAGGGTGGCGAGGGGCGTTGGCGAAGACGACCGTCAACGCACCCGCTTGGTCAGAACTCATGGGTCACCCCGGCCCGCAGATCCGTCATCCGCGTGCTCGTCATGTCGACGACCCTGCCGTAGATCAGGCCGCGGCCACGCTCATTGACCAGCCCGTCGTGGATCGGGAATCCCTCCAGCGCGCCGACCGCACGGACGAAGTCGATCGTTTCCTTCATCGCCGCCCAGGGACCCATGATCGGCACCCCGAGGATGTCCACACCTGCAGGCACGGCGGCCAGCGAGTCACCGGGATGGAACAGGGACGGCTGCCCCTCCGAGCGCAGTACGTACCCGACATTGCCGATCTGCGGGAGGTCCCGGTGGATGACGGCATGCTCTCCGCCGACTGCGCTGACCAGCAGATCACCAACGACGACTTGCTCCCCGGCGGCCAATGCCTCCCCACCGATCTCGGGAAACCTGGCGTCCCGCTCTGCCACCGCGATCGACGGCTCGACATAGATCTTGGCGCCCGGGTTGGCTGCCACCAACGTGGGCAGCTCCACCGGGTCGGCATGGTCGGGATGCTGATGGGTGATCAGCACCGCGTCGAGATCGGTGAGCCCATGCCAGGCATCGGAGAAGTTGCCGGGATCGATGAGCACGCGCGCAGCATCGGTCTCGACGAGAACGGCCGAATGGCCGAGATGTGTGATCCGCATGATGCCCAACCTACCGAGGTCACTGGCTGGGACTCATCCTCTATGGTCGGACACGAGTCTTCAGCGGAGCCTTGCCTGCTGAGACCGCCGGAAGGTGGCTGGCGTCGTACCGAATGTCTGTCGGAAGGTCTCGATGAAGGAGCTCGCCGTCAGATTGCCCACCCTCGTCGCCACGGTGTGTATCGGGATTCCGTCGGCGAGCAACGCCAGTGCCGCGTTCATCCGGACGGCCTTGCGCCAGTCGCCGAAGCTGACTCCCGTCTCGGAGGCAAAGATCCGGGCCAGCGTGCGCTCGCTCGCGCCGACCTCGGTCGCCCACTCCGCCAGGCCCCACCTCAGACCGGGGTCGGCGAGCAGAGCCTTGGCTACTCGCTCGCCTCGGGAATCGCGTGGGATCGCCAAGGTCCCGGTGCTCTCAGGCGCCTCTTCGAGCAAGCAGTACAACAGTTCCCGGCACCGCTCACGCTCGCGGCGAGGCCGGCCCTCGTCGATCAGGTGCTCGAGCAACGCCGCCATCAACGACGAGCATTCGAGCACTCGCGGCCGCCGCCAGTGATCACCGTCGGGTCGCAGCGAGGAGGCCGCGAAGAGACACACCAGGTCACCCTGACGATGCAACTCTGCCTGGTGCACGGTGTGTGCCGGCATCCACATCACCTGGTTCGCCGACATCGCCAGCCGGCGATCCTCCACGAGCACGTCGTACCGGCCTTGGCGAGCCCACATCAGCTCATCGCCATCGTGCCGATGAGCGGGGAAACTGGTCCCGGTCATCGATGTGTCGCAGGTCACGTAGAACGCCCCGGCTGACTCATCGGCCGCATCCGAACCCGGCACACCCGCCGACGAGCCAAGAGAATGCGGCAAATCAGACACGCAATGACCATACTCCCGTAGATTTTGACCGATTTCCCGCGTTGCTGCCGAAGTGAGGTAAGCCTAACGTCTGTCGCACTATGCGGATGACCAGACGTGCCTCGGCGATGCTGCTGCTCTGCCTCGGATTGCTGCTGCCCTTGGCTGCCTGCAACGCCAGCCAGACCTCATCAGAGCTGTCCTCCCCTTCTCCGTCGTCGGCCACGTCGTTCCCGGTGACCGTGAAGCATCGACTCGGGCAGACGGTCATCCCGGCTGCCCCGAAGCGCGTCGTCGCCTTGGGGACGAGTGACGTCGACGTCTTGTACGCCCTGGGTGTCCAGCCAGTCGGCATCGTCACGTACGCAGGCTGGGGCGCCGCGAACGACGATGGCGTCGCCCAGTGGGTGGCAGATCGGGTCAAGGCCGAGGTCACGACGTACGTGCCGGACGGCGCCACCTCACTCGAGTTGATCGCCTCTCTCGACCCCGACCTGATCCTGCTGACCTACGGATCGCTGGACGATGCGACGTACCAGAAGTTGAGCAAGATCGCGCCGACCGTCGGCCCGCTCGACGGCGACTGGCTGTTGGACTGGCGCGCACAGCTCGAGACGATCGGCCGTGCAGTCGGCCAAGAAAACGAGGCGGCCAACCTCGAAGCACGGTTGAACGACCAGATCAAGGCAGCGGCTACGGCACATCCCACGCTCGCCGGGCGGACCTACACGTTCCTGGAGCCCCACACGAAGGGGCTTTGGGTCTATCTGCCCGGCGATCCGCGCAACGAGTTGATCGAGGAGCTGGGTCTGGTGCCCTCGGCGGGCTCGAAGAACTTGGCCGAGAAGGACGGCGCCTTCGTCGCCGACGTCTCGTTCGAGCGCGCACCAGACGTTGCCGCCGACGTGATGATCGCGTACCTGTCGGAGTTCGATTCCCTGCAGAAGGTGCCGATCCTGAGCACGCTGCCGTCGGTGAAGGCCGACGCCGTCGTCGGCTACGGCAAGGCCGACACAGTCTTCCAGAGCGCCATGATCCCCTCGCCGTTGACGATCCCGATCATCCTCGATCGGCTGCCCGATAATCTCGCGACAGCGTTGGAGAAGTCGCCGAACTAGACCTGCTTCGGACCGGGAGAGGCCTCGCCTAGCGACGAAGCAACCGGCCGATGACCTGACCGGCGCTCGCACACTGATCGACGGTGACGTCCAGGTGGGTGACGGCCCGGAGCATCGTCGAACCCAGGGCAGAGACTCGGACTCCCTCCGCCTGGGCAGCAGCGGCGACCTCGGCGGCCGGCACGGTCCCGGTGTCCAGCACCACGATGTTCGTTGCCACGGTCGACGCGTCGACGGCATCCGGCGCCTGCTCGGCGACCGCAACAGCGAAGGACGCCGCCGCCTGGTGATCCTCGGCCAGCCGGTCGACATGGTGATCCAGGGCATAGAGCGCGGCAGCCGCCAGGATCCCGCCCTGCCGCCAGCCGCCACCGAGCCGCTTGCGCCAGACCCGGGCCTTCTTGATGTTGGCGGCGGTGCTGACCAGCACCGACCCGACCGGAGCGCCCAAACCCTTGGAGAAGCAGACGCTGATTGTGTCGAACAGCCGCCCGTAGTCACCGAGCGGCACACCCGTCGCGACATGCGCATTCCAGAGCCGAGCGCCATCGAGATGCAGACCGACGCCGACGGGGCGACACAACTCCGCCAGTTCGACCAGGGCGCCGTAAGGCTGCACGGTGCCACCGCCGAAATTGTGGGTGTTCTCCACCGCCACGGCCGCGGTCGACACCAGGTGCGGGCCGGCATTCGGTGCTAGCAATGCCTGGTACGCCGCCACGTCCACCAACCCATCGGTCGAGGTGACGGTCCGCATCGTCACGCCGTGTACGGCCGAATGGGCACCCATCTCGGCACGCACGATATGGGCGGCGACGTCGCACAGCACCTCTTCGCCGGGCTCGACCGACAGCCGGACCCCGAGCAGGTTCGCCAGCGACCCGGTGGCGCAGAACAGTCCTGCCTCGTGCCCGAGCAGTGCGGCGGTGCGCCGCTCCAACTCGTTGATGGTGGGGTCTTCGGCATAGACGTCGTCACCCAGCGGCGCTGCCAGCATCGCCTCGCGCATCGCCGGGGTCGGTAGCGTGAGCGTGTCCGAGCGAAGATCGATCACCGGCAGACCTCCCGACCCCGGGGGCTCAGAACGAGACCGGGACGAACGCCTGCACCGGATTCGGCCGCCGGATTCGCCCGGTGGTCAGTCGCTCGGCAACCAGAAAAGCCAGCTCCAACGACTGGTTGCGGTTCAGCCGTGGGTCGCACAAGGTCTCGTACCTGTTGATCAGATCTGCTTCCGCCAGATCATCGCCGCCGCCGACACACTCGGTGACATCGTCACCGGTGAGTTCGACATGCACCCCACCCGGCCAGGTGCCCAGTTCCTCATGCACGTCGAAGAAGCCGTTCAGCTCTCCGATCACGTCGGAGAACGCCCGGGTCTTGAAGCCGTTGCGGGCCTCGAAGGTGTTGCCGTGCATGGGATCGCAGACCCAGGCGACCTGGCGGCCGCTGGCCGTCACCTTGGCCACGATCTCGGGCAGCACGTCGCGGACCCGGTGCGCGCCCATCCGGGTGATGAAGGTGATCCGGCCCGGTTCGTGGTCAGGATCGAGCCGGTCGGCCAGTTCCAAGGCCGTGTCGGCGGTGCTGGTCGGGCCGAGCTTGATGCCGAGCGGGTTGCGGACATGGCGCAGCAGCTCGACATGCGCACCGTCGAGCTGCCGGGTGCGCTCGCCGATCCACAGGAAGTGGCCCGATACGTTGTACGGCAGCTGGGTCCGTGAATCGACCCGCGTCATCGCGTGCTCGTACTCCAGGCTCAGCGCCTCATGGCTGGCGAAGAAGTCGACGGTGTTGAACACCTCGTCGTCGATACCGCAGGCCACCATGAACGCCAGCGCACGATCGATCTCGCTCGCCAGTGTCTGGTATTGCACGCCGGCGGCCGAACTCTTGACGAAGTCCGCGTTCCAGGTGTGCACGCTGCGCAGGTGGGCGAAACCGCCGGTGACGAAGGCCCGCACCAGATTCAGCGTGGCGGCCGAGGCGTTGTAGACCCCCAGCAGCCGCTGGGGATCGTGTCGCCGGGCTTCCGGGGTGAACGAGAACCCGTTCACCGCATCCCCCCGGTACGCCGGCAACGTGACCTCGCCCCGGGTCTCCGTCGCCGCCGAGCGGGGCTTGGTGTATTGCCCCGCCATCCGGCCGACCTTCACGATCGGCACCTGTGCGGCGTACGTCAGCACGATCGCCATCGACAACAGCGTGCGCAATTTTCCCTGGATGTTGGCGGCGGTGACACCGTCGAAGGTCTCAGCACAGTCTCCGCCCTGCAGAATGAAGGCCTCACCCGCCGCTGCGCTGGCCATCTTGGCGCGCAGCGCATCGCATTCGCCCGCAAAAACCAGCGGCGGCAGCGACCGGAGGCGGCTCACCACATCGGCGACCTCACTCGGGTCGTCATAGGCGGGCTGCTGCAGGGGCTTGAGCGCGTGAAGCTGGTCGAGCGAGGGAATGGGGGGGTTGTCGGACACGCCGCAACTGTAGACGGATCGACATTGCTCGGTGTGCGCTTTACCGCTCAATGGGATCTCCAGGCTCAGGTCTGTGGTGAGACCTCGTCCTCGTCGGCCTGTTTGGCCTGTTTGGCGGCCAGTTCCTTGGCCGCGGGAGCGTACATGTCGACATACTCCTGGCCGGTCAGCTCCATGATCGCGTACATGATCTCGTCGGTCACCGAGCGCAGAATGAATCGGTCCTCGCTCATCCCGTCGTAACGGGCGAAGTCCAGTGGTGTGCCGAACTTCACCGTCGGGCTGATCACCTTGCTGACGACCTTGCCGGGTGGCGCGATCACATCGGTACCGATCACACCGACCGGGATGACAGGGACCTTCGCCTCGAGCGCCATCCGGGCCACGCCGGTGCGGCCCTTGTAGAGCCGTCCGTCATGGCTGCGAGTTCCCTCGGGGAAGATGCCGAACAGTTCACCGCGACTCAGCACGCGCATGCCGGCGCGGAGCGCCCCTTCCGACGCCCGCCCGCCGCTGCGGTCGATCGGCACCTGGCCCGTGCCGGCGAAGAACCGGCGTTGCGCCCAGCCCTTGACCCCGTCGCCGGTGAAGTAGTCTGACTTCGCCACGAAAGTGATCCGTCGGTCGATCGCCAGCGGCATGAACAACCAGTCCGCGAACGAGAGATGATTGGCGGCCAGGATCGCCGCGCCCTTCGTCGGGACGTTCTCCGCACCCTCCACGGTCGGGTGGAAGATCCTGCGCACCGGCGGGCCCAGCAAGACGTTGCGCATCACCCAGTAGAGACCGCGTCCTTGACGATCCTCCTTGTCACGCTTTCGCTTGTCGGCCGTGCGACGGTCGTCGAGGCGCGCCACCTCAGCCTTGGGTCGGCTGCGCTCCCGCTCGGTCACGACGCCTCATCCCGGACCTGCTCGTCGTCGGGCACCGGTGGCACCGGGCGGCCGAGGCCCGGGCGGGCCACCACCACAGCCGAGGGCAGTTCCCGTCCCTCCGCGAGCGCGGACTTCACCGAGGCCGCGTATGCGTCGACGTACTCCTGACCGGACTGCTCCTGCACCGCCGCCATGATCTCGTCGGTGACGTAACGGATCACATTCCGGTCGGTGGCGGCCTTCGCATAACGATCGAACTCGAGCGGCTTGCCGATGGAGATCTTGGTTCGCGGATAGTAAGGAATACCCAGCAGCTTGCTCCGCCTGACGACCGAGTCACGAATGCCGATCGGGATGACCGGCACCTTGGCCTGCAGTACCAACCTGGCCACGCCGGTCTTGCCCTTGTAGAGCCGACCGTCCGGAGACCGGGTGCCTTCGGGGAAGATCGCCAGCAGCTGGCCGTTCCTGAGCACCTGGAGCACGCCATCCATGCTGCCCGCACTGGCTCGGCCACCGGAGCGATCCATCGGCAGCTGACCGACAGCCGCCAGGAACCAGGCGACGATCCGCTTGCCGATGCCGCCACCCTCGGCGAACAGCTCGGCCTTGGCCGGAAAGGTCAGCCGGCGACTGATCATCGCCGGCACGATGAAGGTCTCCACGGCCGACGTGTGGTTGCACACCACAATGGCCGGTCCTGAATCGGGGATGTTCTCCAGACCGGTGACCTTGGGACGCCAGACCAGCCGGACGACCGGCACGAACAGCGACCACTTGAAGATCCAGTAGAACAACGCCCCTCCAGGCCTTCCCGCGGCTTGCTTTCGCCCCGAGCCTAGTGCCCTCGCCCGTTCTGCAGGAAGCTGTGCCACGATGCGCTCGTGACCTCACTGCTGAGCAAAGCCCTGGAGCCGGTGGCCCGAATCGTCGACCGCGCCAGGGGCTACCAGGACGGACCGCTGCCGCCATCGATCGGCGACGATCCCGCCACCCAGCCGTACGCGGCCGGCGACGGCCCGGTCGGGGTGTTGCTCGTGCACGGATTCACCGGCACGCCTCAATCGCTGCGCCCCTGGGCCGAGCATCTGGTCGACGCCGGCTTCACCGTCTCGCTGCCACGGCTGCCCGGACATGGCACGTACTGGCGAGAGCTCAACGCGACGCAGTGGGAAGACTGGTACGCCCATGCCGATGCCGCCTTCGCCGATCTGCGAGAGCGTTGCGGCACGGTCTTCATCTGCGGTCTGTCGATGGGTGGCGCGCTGAGTCTGCGACTGGCCGAGCAACGCGGCGACGAGGTCGCCGGGCTGGTGCTGGTCAATCCGGCCATCAACATCGCCGATCCACGGATGAAGATCCTGCCGGTCCTGGCCCGGGTCGTGCCGTCGCTGGCGGCGATCGGGAACGACGTCGCCGATCCCTCCCGTCAGGAACTCGCGTACGACCGCAATCCACTGCGGGCCCTCCACTCGCAGAGCAAGCTGTGGGCCGACGTCGTGGCGCACCTCGATCAGGTTAGGCAGCCGCTGCTGGTCTTCCGCTCCGAGCAGGACCACGTCGTCGACCCCTCCTCGGTGGCGATCTTGAAGGAACGCGTCGAATCGGCGGATGCCGAGTTCCGCACCCTGACCCGCAGCTTCCATGTGGCGACCCTCGACTACGAGGCACAGGAGATCTTCGACGCGTCGGTCGAGTTCATCCGCCGCCTCACCGCCTGACCGCCGATTTCGCGGTGGATGCATCCACCGCGAAGTCGGTCGGAGGGATCGGAGCCAAAAGTCTCAACCTCATCTCGACCTTCACCGGCGTGTCGGCTTGCAAAACCCCGGCAAATGTTGCCCGTGATCTTGCCGTGACCATTGATGCGTGGTTAGCCTCCTGAGGAAATCTCAGTCTTCTGTGACTGATGCGACCTGAGTGCAACCCACACATTGGTGAGGAATCACACCTATGCCCGTAGTAGAACCACCCTCGTTCCGCACGCTCCGGCGCCGCGTGATCACCGGCCTCGCCGCCCTCGGCGGCGCCGGCGCGATGATCGCGACGTTCGGGGCCACTCCAGCACAGGCGGCCTCGAACACCGGGGTGGCGACCACCACCGTCAACATCCGCACCGGCGCCAGCACCTCCGCCACGATCGTCGGCCGACTGGTCCGCGGTCAGCGGATCACCGTCAGCGGCCAGGCCGGGGGTGACTGGGTGAAGGTCCGGTTCCGCAGTACCACGGCCTACATGGACGGCGAGTATCTGGATCGGGTCGGTGCCCGGCCCGCGGCACCGAAGACCATTCCCACGGACGGCACCAAGATCGCCACCGAGGAGCTCAACGTCCGCACCGGGCCCAGCACTCGCTATCGGATCGCCGACGAACTGGCCGAAGGCAGCTCGATCACGTTGACCGGCCGGTTCAAGGGCGGCTACGCACAGTTCCGGCAGGGCAGCGCCACCCGCTGGGTCTCCGCGGCGTACCTCGCCGAAGCAGTGGGCTCCAGCAGCCAAAGCACGACATCGACCACGACCCCGGTGAGTTCCAGTCAGCGGGGTCAGACCGCCCTCGACTTCGCACGCGAGCAGCTCGGCGAGCCGTACGTCTTCGGCGCCACCGGCCCGGACCGCTGGGACTGCTCGGGTCTGACTCAGGCAGCCTGGCGGGCAGCGGGAGTCTCCATCCCCCGGACGACCTACACCCAGGTCAAGATCGGGACGCGGATCGCCCGCGCCGACCTGCAACCGGGTGACCTGGTCTTCTTCTACGGCTCGCGGCCCAGTCACGTCGGTCTGTACGCTGGTGACGGCCTGATCATCCATGCACCGCGACCCGGCAAGACGGTGTCGTACAGCAAGATCAGTTCGATGCCGTACGCGGGTGCCGTCCGGCCGGGCTGACCCACTCACAGTAGCCCACCACGACCGTCGAGGAACCGATGAACGAGTCCGACGACAAAGCATCGGTCGACCGTGCCTTCGCCGATCTCGTGGCCGGCTTCCATCTGACGGCCGAACGGCCGGAGTCGGATCAGCCGTCGGACTGGGACGAACCCGTGCACCGGCCGCAGGCACCCGGATCGGTGTTCGAAACACCTGGACCGACGGCCCCGCCCGGGGCAGCGGACCTCGGCGCACCTCCGCCGAGGGCTCCGGAGCTCGACCTACCCGAGATCCACCTACCCGAGGAGGACGAGGAGCCGGAGCCCGCCGCCGCCGAGGAGGAGCACTATGACCCGGGCCCGCTCGCTCCCCTGCCCCGGCCGGCCTGGCCGGTGCTGGTGGGCTGGATCGGCATCGGTTATGCCGTGCTGACCGTCATCGTTGGGGTGTTCGGCTTCCCGCTGCCGCGCTGGGCTGCCTGGGCGGGCGTGATCGCCTTCGCCGGAGGGTTCGGCCTTCTACTCAGCCAACTGCCTCGACACCGCCCACCCGACGCCGGCGACGGTGCTGTCCTGTAACCGTCACTCGCTGGTCGGCTACGCGCTCTAGGCGGTGTTGTCGTCACTCGCTGCTCCGCTGCGCGCCGATTGGATCTGTCTTCCTTCGTCACTCACGGGCGAAAAGCATGCCCGTTCGTTCCTCAGTCCAGACAGATCCGGGCGCTCCGCTTCACGGCCGCTCGCGACGGGGCTCGCTCGCTGGCGCTCGCTCGGTGCTACTCGTGCCGATCGCGGCGGGAGTCGCGGCCGGGCCAGAAGCCGCCGCAGTCGGAGACTGGGGGGTCGAGGACGGCGTGGCGGGCGAGGTCGGCGGCGCCGATCAGGCCGGCGTCGTTGCGGAAGTGGGCCAGTTCCAGGCGGGCCTGGCGACGGAACCCACGACCGGTCAGGGTTCGCGCGAACATCTGCCGGGCGGGCTGGAGCAGCAGGTCGCCGGCCGCGCTGACGCCGCCGCCGATCACCACCAGATCCGGATCCAGGGCAGCGGCGAGATTGGCGATCCCCTGCCCCAGCCATTGGCCGACGTCGGCCAGCAGCTCGATGGCGGTCTGCTCCCCCGCCACCGCGGCAGCGGTCACGTCCGGGCCGGTGATCGTCTCCGGGTCACCACCGAGCATCTCCAGCAGCCGGAAGGCCATCGGCGACTTGGATCGGGCCAGTTCCTTGGCCTCGCGGACCAGCGCGTTGCCGGAGGCGTACTGCTCCCAGCAGCCGCGGTTGCCGCACTCACATCGGTGACCGCCGGGCACACTGATCATGTGGCCCCACTCGCCGGCCATTCCGTAGGCGCCGCGGAACAGGTCACCGTTGAGCACCAGTCCGCCGCCGATGCCGGTGCCGAGGGTGATGCAGACCATCACCCTCGAACCGCGGCCGGCCCCGAAGCGATACTCGGCCCAGGCGGCCGCGTTCGCGTCGTTGTCGACGATCAGCGGCAGGTCGATCCGCTGGTGCAGCCGTTCCTTGAGCGGTTCCTCCCGCCAGGCCAGATGCGGTGAGAAGCGGACGATGGATTGAGTGCTGTCCACCCAGCCGGCCGCACCGATGCCCACCGATTCCACCTGGTCGTGCCGGGCGCACAACTGGGTGACCAGGTCGACGATCGCGTCCTCGACCTCTTGCGGGCTGCGCGACGGCGTGGGCACCTGCAACCGTTCGGCGATGCCGCCGACCGGATCGACCACCCCGGCGGCGACCTTGGTGCCACCGATGTCGATACCGACGCTGAGCGGGGCGGCCGAGCGATCGAGTGCTGCCTCAGAAGCGGTCGACACCCGAGGTCAGCCCTCGACCCGTCGCTTGAGGTCCTTCAGCGCACCGTCGATGATCGTCTTCTCCGCCTTGCGCCGGAACATCCCGATCATCGGCATCCGAATGTCGACCGACAGCGCATACGTGACTTTGGTTCCTCGGCCGCTCGGCGCCAGCTCGTACGAGCCGTCCATCGCCTTCAGCAGGGAACCCTCCACCAGATGCCAGCTCACCAGATTCGGCTGCCACTGGTAGGCCAGTGTGTAGACGTCGGAGACCACACTGTGCTCGAGCTTGACGCGAACTCGATCCGGCTGACCGTCGGGGTGGCTGCTGAGGATGTCGACCTGCTTCATCGCACCGACCCACTCCGGGTAGGCGGCCACGTCGGCGATCACCGCCATCACCTCGTCGGGTGCGGCCGCAATCTCGATCGTGTCCCTGGTCTGGTCAGCCATCTGGGGTCCCTTTCGGTAGCTGCAGCGCCGACCGTAACCCACGGCGCGCCTGTGCGGAACCGTAGCGCTCACCGACGAAGACGCGGCCCGCGACACCCAGAGCACGGGCATGATCCGGATCCGCGAGCAACTGTGCCAGTCGCCCCGCGAGTTCGTACGGATCGTCAGGCTCGACGACATAACCGGTACGCCCGTGCCGCACCGTCTCCGGGGCACCGCCAGATCGGCCGACCACGACCGGGAGACCACAGGCTGCTGCCTCCAGCGGTGCCAGTCCCAGCCCTTCGGGGTCCAGGCCACCGAGCCGAGTCCGGACCGGAAAGGCGAACACGGCGCTGCGCTGCAGTTCGTCGCGGACACCGGACCGGTTCAAGGCGCCGGTGAATCTGACATTCCGCAGACCCGGGCTGCTCGACTGTCGAGCCAGTTGTCGATGTTGCGGACCGTCGCCGACCAATACCAATTCTGTCGGTCCCGCACCTGCACCGAGCATGTCCGGCAGCAGCGTCCAGGCCCGCAGCAACGTGTCGAACCCCTTGCGCCGGACCATCCGGCCGACCGAGATCACCCGCCGTATCCCGTCTGGCCGACTCGGAGCCGGAAGGGGTACGAAGGTCGCCAGATCCACCGGCGGCGGCAGCCGGGCCAGCTTGGCCTGCGCCTCGGGACTCAGCGCGGCAGCGATCCGTACGCTGACGTAGTCCGAGATCGTGGTCAGCACGTCGACCTGGTCGCCGATTCGCCGCAGCAGCGCGCGTGAGCCCGGCAGCGTCGCCCACCAGGTCTCATGACCATGGGTCAGCGCCACGATCCGCTCGGCTCCCGCCGCCCGTACCACCGGCGCCAGCAACGCCAGCGGCGCGGCGGCGCCGAACAGCACCCGGTCCGCGCCACTGCGACGCAACAGACTCACGGCCGCCCGGCCGACGGCCGGGGTCGGCAACAGCGGGCCCGGCAGTCGCTCGATCGGATAACCGGCGTCGGCATCCCAGTCCGCCGATCCGGGCGCGGTCGAGGTCAACACCGCGACATCGTCGTCCAGAAACCCACAAGCCTGCGCCACGAACGACTCGATCCCGCCGATATGCGGTGGGAAGTCGTTCGTCACGATCAACACGGTCATCCGCGACCACCCGATCCGATCATCGGTCGGCCAGCCCCTTCAGGTCAGCGCGCCATTGCTTCCCGAGTGCGGACTCGGTGGTGCCGATCGTCCTGGCTGCCTCGTCTATGGTTTTGCCGGCATCCACCGCGGCGTAGAAGCGGTTCAGCGCCGCCGATCCACGATCCGCGGCGATCGAGTGGACTGCCGACCAGGCCAGGTCGTACGCCAGGTCGAGATTCTCGGCGTCCGGGGTGAAATCACGTTCTGCCGGCCACTGGTCCGGCACGCCGTGTTCCCGCACCGACCGGGAGATCGACCGCAGTGCGGGCTCCCGTCCGGCGGGCCAGGTGTCGTAGGCGATCTGATCGGCGTAGCCCTCCACCAGCCAGGTCGGCGTCGGCGAGCCTGGAGACCGGACCGCGACGTGGACGGCCTCGTGGGTCAGCAGCACATTGCGGCCGAGTTCGGTCAGCCGGCCCGCCGCTTCGGGATTGACCACGACATGAATCGGAGCGTGCGTGGTGTCCGGACCCATCGGCCAGGCTGCGGCAGCGACCGTTGCGTACGACCCGGGAGACACACCCACGGTGCGTTCGAAGACCGCTCGGCTTTGCGGGACCTCGAGCACCAGGACGCCACCCTGATCCCGATCGGCGGCCGCCACCCGGCGGGCGACCGCCTGCTGTGCTCGTCGTGCCTCGGCCGCCCAACGGTCGGCAGTGGTTGAGTTGGTCAGCACCAGCACCGAACCGGACCGATATAGCCGCACCGGCTGCTGCAGCCACAGCGGAATCGGCGTGACACCGGTTGGATCGTCGGTGTCGCCGGCCAGTTTTGCCACGACGGTAGCCGACTGAGGATCTGCGACGAACGTCAGCCAGACGCTCTCGGAGGAGACTCCGGTCTCCCCCCGGTACGCCCATTCGATGGTGACCTCTTGCACCCATGCCCGGCCGCCCAGGACCTGCTGCCGAGCATCGTTCAACGCACCCTGTGCCGACTGCACCGTCCAGGTCAACCTCGACCAGTCCAGCCGGGCCAGATTGGCGGCCCATACCGCCGCGCGACCGCTGAAGCCGTCGTCGCGCGACGACACCACAGCAGCTGCCGCCGCCCGGTCCCCGCGGCGCGCTGCCGCGACGAAGGCGTCGACAGTGGTCTGCGCGGCCGCAGTGCGATCCGCGGCATTGATCTCGGCAGATTGCGATTCAGCCGTACTGGACCTGGGCGGCGGTGAGCATCCGGATAGGAGATAGAGCATCGCCACCGAGACGATCAGGGCGACACCCAGCCGCACCTGGCGACCGGTTCCGGCGGGAGCGGCGATCAGCCTGGGCGGCGAGCGCCGGCGAACGGCATCGAGTCGAGCGCGGCGTACTCCACCGACTTACCAGGCCGCGGGGCATGGATGATCTGACCGTTGCCCGCGTACAGGCCGACATGGCTGATGCCGCTGTAGTAGAAGACGAGATCACCCGGCTGCAACTCGGACTTCGAAACCGAGCGGCCAGCACTGAACTGGGACTGCGACGTACGCGGCAATGAGACGCCAGCCTTTGCCCAGGCGGCCGAGGTGAGGCCGGAGCAGTCGTACGCATCAGGGCCGGCGGAGGCATACCGATACGGCTTGCCGAGCTGGGATTTGGCGAAGGCCAGCGCGGTCGCACCTTTGCCCGAGCCGGTAGAAACCGTGGTCGAACTCGAATCGCCGCCCTCGGCAGTGGCCTGGGACGCAGCCTGAGCCTGGCTCTCCTCGGCGGCGAGCCGCTGGCGCTCCTCCTCGGTCAGCCGGGCGAGCACCGTCTTGGACTCGGCGATCTTGCTCTCCGAGGACTTCCGCAGCTTGCTGAGTTCGGCCCGTTCCTTGGTCAACTGAGCGGTCTCTGTCTCGGTGGACCTCTCAAGCTCGGCGAGCTTGGCCTGCTCGGACTGGTAGTCCTGGAGCGCGGAGTTCTGGTTCTCGCTGACCTTCTCGAGGGTGGAGACCTGGCTGAGGAAGTCCTCGGTGTCGTCGCTGAGCAGCAGCTTGGCTGCCGTGTCGAGGTGGCGGTTCTGGTACTGAGCCAAGGCCGCCTGACCCGCCTGGACCCGAAGGCGCTCGACCTTCTTGGTCTGCGCGGCGAGATCGGCCTTCTTCTGTTTCAGCTGGGCCTTGCTCTGCGCCAGGCTCTCCTTGACCCCCACGTACTCCTGATCGATCGCCGCCGCCTCGATTTCCAGTTCGGCGATCTGCACCTTGGCCTCGTCCACCGTCAGCGGCGGATCGGCGACAGCCAACTGCGGGGCAGTCACGAGGGCACCGGCAAGGACAAGAGCAGACAGACCGAGGGTCGCGTTGCGCGCAATCTTGCGCAGGCGGTCCCCGAGTCGGACGGCCTCAGTACAGCGTGAGGTCACCGAGCCAGGTTAGGTCACAGAATGGTCACTGCCAAATTGTTCTCCCAAATTAATAGCCTCTCTCAACCGATTCGTGATGTAAGCCACTACTTCGGCGTGTCAGCCGGACTCGGTCCAGGCCAACGGACTCGGCACCGACCGCACTCCTCGGGCCCGTGGCAACAGCCGAAGCGGCGGCACCAGACCGGCCCGAGCCAACTCCGCCAAGGCCTGCTGCTCGTCGGCGTCCAGATCTACGCCGTGCCGCGGCGAGCCGAGCAACACCGTCACCACGCAGTCCGAACATGCCGGCCCCCGCGCCACACAGTCGTCACAGTCCACGTGCACCGTATCCATACCCAACCTCCGCCTCGTCCTGACCCGGCCTTCTGCACCGGCAGAAGTCACTGTGGACCACACCACCGACAGTGTCTTCGTCACTCGCTGTGAGGCTCCGCGCTTTCCGACGAGCGCCAGCGAGTCGGCTCCCGTCGCGAGCGACCGCGCCGCGGAGCGCCCGGTTCCGTCTGGACCGAGGAGCGCGCAGACAACGCTTTATCGTCTGCGCGCGACGAGGGAAGACGGAACCAAACGGCGCGCAGCTGGCGCAGCGAGTCGACGACAAACACTGTCTGTGGGGGGCGTTAGGGAAGCACTGATCTTTTCGGCGATCGGCTCGGCGTCTGGCTTGGCGTGGCGGACTGCGGAATCGTGGGGGTCGTGGACAGCGAGCAGCCCTCCTTTACCGACATCGAGTACGGCAACCGTCG
>JASGEZ010000049.1:0-43280 GCA_047605905.1 Microlunatus sp. | reverse complement strand
GATCCCCACACCGACCTGGTCGTCAGCCGCAATGCCATGGCCGACCCCGATGTCACCGTCAGTCGCAATGCCGTCGCCAGCCAGGATGACCCGGTCACCCTCGACCCGATCCATCCTGCCTCAGCAGCCGGTCCCGGCCGGTCGATTGGTCCGGAGTTGGTTGTCGCCCGTCACATGGCCCCCGATGAATACGGCGTGTTGCCGCCCGCCGAATCCTCGGCCACAGCTACGGCTCCTGGCAGCCGACTACCCATGCCGGTCCAACGCAGTCTGCTGGCACTCCGACCCACTCCTTTGTCTTCGGCGGGTACGCCTAATACGCCTATCGGCCCGCCGACTCTGACAGAACCGGCCGGTGTGCAGCGAATCCAGTACGGCGATGTCGAGCATCCGGTCTCCACCACCACCAGCAGCCCAGGGATCGCGACCCACCCAGCGGCCGTTGATGTCCCGGTCGAGGGTGGTACGGCTGCCGAGCCTGGCTTCGCCGACGGCCTCGAAACCGGCGCGCCGGCCATCACCACCATGCCCACCGCCCCAGCCTCGGCCGCCTGGTCACCGGTCCCGACCCCCACACCGGCACCTACCAAGGCATCGACGCCGGGATCGCCGCCGTCAATCCAGCGCTCAGGGCCCCTGGCATCACCCGGCGCGTCCCCAGCCACTCTGCAACGAGTGTTCGACCCGCCGGTCGCGGTGTCCCGGTCCACCTCGGCGGCCCCGGTTCAGACCGGATCAGCAGCTCAGTCCCTCGCGCCGGCCCAGGCTGCCGAAACGCCCACGATGGCGGTCTCCAGCCGGACGGTCGGGCTCGCGGAACTGTTCTCGATGGCCGCCGCGCAGCCGGCCACCGAAGGCGCCACGGTGCAGCGGCTGGCCACCGGCCAGACCTCCGGAGCCGCCGAGCCTTCGGTCCAGACCGCGGTCGAGACCACAGCACCTCAAGGCACTGCGGTCGCAACTCCGGGCCAAGCCCCCGATGCCCCGGCAGCCCCGCCGACCGCCGAGCAGTTGGAGGAGATGGCTCGCCGTCTCTACGAGCCGATGGCGTCTCGCATCCGTGCCGAACTCTGGCAGGACCGGGAGCGCGCCGGACTACTGACCGATCTCCGGCCATGACCACCCCGACCCTGACCTTCCCGCCCACCGCGAACCCTGACCTTCCCGCCCCTTGAGGAGGACGACATGGCTGAAGAAGCAAAGCCGACCGACCCGGCGGTCAGTTTGCGCTTCACCGTCACCATCGACGGGAAGAGCATCGGCAATTTCACCACCTGCAGCGGGCTGAAGGTCGAAGTGGTGATGGAGCAGCGCGAGGAAGGCGGCACCAACGGCTTCGTCTGGCAGCTACCGAGCCGGGTGAAGTACAGCAACATCACCCTCAAGCGTGCGGTCTGCGCGGACAGCCAGGAACTCACCGACTGGCTGATCGGCTTTGCCAACGAGGTGTCGTACAAGACCGCGTGCATCACCGCGATGACCGGTGACGGCAAGAAGGTCACCAGCTGGAACCTCGACGGCGTGGTCCCGGTCAGCTGGAGCGGGCCTGACTTCGACGTCGGAGCCAACAACGTCGCGATGGAAACCCTGGTGCTCGCCCACCACGGTTTCCTCCCCAGTGGAGGTGGAGCCAAATGACCACCGCAATCGCCCTCGCCGGCAGCAGTGGCCAAGTCGGCATCCCCGGAGACAAGGGCTCGGGAAAGAAGGCCGTCGAGGGCCGTCCCACCATGGACAAGGCCAAGCTGACCGTCTACACCCCCGATCCCGCCCCGGGTGGCTACAAGCCGGGCGGGATCGTGGACACCATCGGCTTCCAGTTCAATCCGAAGGAAGTCACGATCGCCAAGTCGGCGAAATGGACCCACAACCCGGCCAAGGAGGGCAAGAGCGCACCGCCGCCGGAGTTCACCGGCGCCGACCCCTGCAAGCTCACCGTCGAGATGTTCTTCGATGCGACCGCCTCCAAGGCGGGCTCGGTGCTGGAGGTGGTGGAGAAGCTGTTCGGCTGCTGCGTACCCACCGCGCAGAGCGCCGGGCAGAAGAAGCCCACTCCCCCGCTGGTGGTGCTGCAGTGGGGCGCCATCTCGACCTTCCCTGCGGTGATCACCTCGGTCAGCGCGAAGTACACCTTGTTCCGCTCCGACGGGACGCCGATCCGCGCCACCTGCAGTGTGTCGATGGAGGAGATGCCCGGTGCACCGCCGCGGCAGAACCCGACCTCGGGCAGCGACAGCATCCGCCGCGCTCATCGGACCATCGTCGGCGACACCCTGGCCTCGATCGCCTACGCCGAGTACGGCGACCCCGCGCACTGGCGGCCGCTGGCGGCCTTCAACGGCGTCGACGATCCGCTCCGGCTGCCGATCGGCCAGCTGCTCCTGCTGCCGTCGCTGGCGGAGATGGGAGTGACCCAGTGATTGTGTTCGATGGTCGCGCTTCGCGCTCCGCGGTCATCACGCTCCGCGAATCTCGCTCGTTCGTCACGATTCCAGACGACGAAAAGCATGTCGCCCGGAATCGCTCCTGCACTCCCGAGAGGCTCCGCTCATGACCGGCGGCATGTGCATGGTGGAGTTCGACGGATCCGCGATGCCCGCGGATCTCGAACCGCTGCTGGTGTCGGCCTACGTCGAGACCAGCCAGCGGCTGCCCGACATGTTCGCCCTGCGGTTCCGCGACCCCGAGCGCATCGTGTTGTCCAAGAGCAACGCGAAGGTCGGCGGCAAGGTCACGATCAAGGTCAGCACCCCCGCGGCTTCGTCGCCGGTCACCTTGATCGAGGCCGAGATCACCGCGGTCGAGCTCGAGTTCGACATCGGCGGCACCTTCACCCTGATCCGCGGGTACGACGCCGCCCACCGGCTGTTCCGCGAACGCCGTACGGTCAGCTACATCCAGATGACGGCATCCGACATCGCGACCAGGGTGGCCAAACGCGCCGGGCTGCGGGTGGACCGGGTCGATTCCACCGCGACGGTCTTCCCGTTCGTGAGCCAGGCCGGCCAGAGCGACTGGGAGATCTTGACCCAGCTGGCCCGCGACACCGGCTCGGATCTGACCGTCCGCAACGGCGCCTTCTCCTTCTGCAATCCGGCCAACGCGTCCGCCGGCACGCCGAGCAAGCTGAAGTTCGGGGAGGAACTCCGCCGCTTCCGTTCGGTGCTCACCTCCGCGCAGCAGGTCAAGGAGGTCGAGGTACGCGGCTGGAACGTCGCCGAGAAGAAGGCGATCGTCGCCAACGCGCCCGCCAAGACCTCGAGCATCGAGATGTCGACCAAGCCCACCGACATGGCCGCTGCCTTCGGCAACCCCACCTACGTCTCCGCCGACGTGCCGTACCGGACTCAGAACGAAGTCGATCAGGCGGCAAAAGCACTCGCCGACGAGATGGCCTCCGCGTTCGCCGAGTTCGAGGGTGTCGCCCAAGGCAATCCCGCGCTCAAGGCCGGCGGGAAAGTCGAACTCCAAGACCTCGGGGAAATGTTCGACGGCACGTACACGATCACCAGTGCGCGGCATCGGTTCGACCCGATGTCCGGCTACACCACCGCGATCACCGTGACGGGGAAGCAGGACCGCACCCTGCTCGGTCTCGCCTCCGGCGGAGCGCGGACCCGCCGGACACCGCCCGGCGTAGTGATCGCCCAGGTCACCGATGTGAAGGACCCGGAGAAGCTGGGCCGGGTCACGGTCAAGTTCCCCTGGCTCGACGACCAGTACGTCAGCGGCTGGGCGCGCGTGGTCTATCAAGGAGCCGGCAAGGACCGCGGCTGGGTGACGCCACCCGAGGTCGGCGACGAGGTGCTGGTCGGCTTCGAACTGCAGGATTTCGATCGGCCGGTGGTGCTCGGCGGTCTCTACAACGGGGTCGACAAACTGCCGACCACCGGACCGAACGAGCTGATCGACGGCAGTTCCGGCGCGATCAACCGACGGTCCCTGGTCTCGCGCACCGGGCAGCGCATCGACCTGCTCGACGAAGCCGGGAAGAAGCAAGGCATCAGCCTGGCCACCGACGACGACAAATTCCTGATCAACATCGACAAGACCAACACCACCATCACCGTCAAGTCCGACGGCAAGGTGCTGATCGAAGGCGCCCAGGGCATCACGTTGGATGCCAAGACCTCCGAACTCACCATGAAGGCGTCCTCGATCAAGATGAACGCGACCCAAGGGGTCCAGCTGGACGGCGGCAGCGGATCGGTCCAGATGAAGTCGAACGGCAGCGTGTCCGTCGAAGGCATGAGCGTCAGCGTCAAGGCTCAGACGAACGCCGAACTCAAGGGCGGCGCGATGACCACGATCAGCGGCACCCTGGTCAAGATCAACTGAGAGGTCGAGACCACCGATGGCAACAGCAACGAGCAGCGGAGGCTGAACATGCAGGAAGTCGACTTCATCGGCGCCGGCTGGTGCTATCCACTGCGCGCGGATCCCACCGGCCGGGTTGCCCTGGTCACCCGGGAGCGGGAGATCGAACAGGCCATCCTGCTGATCCTGGGCACCGCGATCGGCGAACGGCCGATGCGGCCCGATTTCGGCTGCCGGATCCACGACCACGTCTTCGGGCCGGCCAACACTGCGACCGCGGGACAGATCGCGTACGACGTCCGCGAAGCGCTGGAGCGCTGGGAGCCGCGGATCGATGTCGCGGATGTGCGGGTCAGCTTCGACCAGATCAGCTCCGGCCGGGTGCTGATCGACGTCGGCTACACGATCCGCGGCCTCAACGATCCGCGCAATCTCGTGTTCCCGTTCTACGTGATCCCCGACGAGGGCGAACCGGGACGACTCGGCATCGGCCAGCCCGCCAACGGGCAGCTCGCGCTCGAACAACACCCGGGCGGGGTCCTCCCGCTGCCGGGCTCGGCATTCGGCCTGATCGGAGACAACTGACCATGCTCCCCGCCCCGAATCTCGACGATCGCCGGTTCCAGGACCTGGTCGACGACGCCAAGCGGCTGGTGCAGCAACGCTGCCCGACCTGGACCGACCACAACGTCTCCGATCCCGGGGTCACGTTGATCGAAGCGTTCGCCCAGATGGTCGACCAACTGATCTATCGGCTCAACCGGGTGCCGGACCTGCACTACGTCAAGTTCCTGGAGATGATCGGCGTCGAGCTCCGGCCGCCGGCCGCCGCCCGCGGTGAGGTGACCTTCTGGTTGTCGGCGCCGCAGCCGCAGCCGGTCACCGTCCGGGCCGAGACCCAGGTCGCCACCGCCCGGACCGATGTCGCCGATCCGATCGTGTTCAGCACCACCCGCGAACTCGACATCCTGCCCTGTTCGTTCGCGAGTGCCGCCATGCAACCGGCCGGGGGCAACGCCGCCGACATGACCCTCGCCCTCGCCGGGCCGCAAGGATTCAAGTGCTTCAACGAGTCGCCCGTCGTCGGGGATGCGCTGCTGGTCGGCCTGTCGGATGCCGTGCCGCACTGTGCGGTCGTGCTCCGGCTCGACTGCCGGGTGTCGGGCCGCGGCGTCGACCCACGGAATCCACCGGTGGTGTGGGAGGCCGCAACGGAGAACGGCTGGGTGGCTTGCGATGTCGATTCCGACGACACCGGAGGACTCAACAAGCCCGGCGATGTCATCCTGCACGTGCCGGGCACGCATCAGGCCTCGATCATCGCCCGGCAGCGGGCCGGTTGGTTGCGTTGCCGGCTCGTCACGGCGGAGCCCGATCAACCGACCTATTCGGCGTCCCCGCAGATCCTCTCCATCACCGCGTTCACCATCGGCGGGACCGCGCCGACGGTGCACGCCGAGGCGATCAACAACGAGATCCTCGGGCAGTCGGACGGTACGCCGGCGCAATGCTTTCCGCTGCAGGAACGCCCGGTGCTGCCGTCGGAGTCGCCGGCCAGGATCACCGTGCTGCACGGGAACAGCGAGGAGATCTGGACCGAGGTGCCGCACTTCGCCGGGTCCGGACCCTTCGACCGGCACTTCCGGATCGACCGGTTCGCCGGCCAGGTCCAGTTCGGCCCGGCCGTCCGGTCGGCCGACAACGACCTCATCCACTACGGTGCCGTGCCGGCCGCCGGCTCGGTGCTGCGACTGGAGACGTACCTGACCGGCGGCGGCCAGGCGGGCAACGTGGGCCGCGGACTGGTGCGGGTGCTCAAGACCTCGGTGCCGTACGTCAGCAGCGTCGAGAACCGGATCCCGGCCATCGGTGGCGCCGAGGCGGAGAGTCTCGCCGATGCCAAGACCCGGGGCCCACTGGTGCTGCGCTCGCGCGGCCGGGCGGTGACCGCTGAGGACTTCGAGCAGCTCGCCCTCGATGTCGCGCCGGACGCGGCCCGGGTGCACTGCGTGGCCGATCCGACCGACGGAGGGATCCGGGTGCTCGTCGTGCCCCAGGTCGCCAGCGACGAACTCGGCCGGATCAGCAGGTCCGACCTGGATCCGCGAGAGGTGACGCTGCAACGGATCGCCGACAACCTGGACGCCCGGCGACTGGTCGGAACCCGGTTGCTGGTCCAGCCGCCGGACTATGCCTGGCTGACGGCAGTGGTGAGCCTCAGCTGCCGACCGCTCTACGATCCGGCCGAGGTGCGCGCCGAAGTGCTGCGGGCGCTGTATCGGCTCTATCACCCGCTGGTCGGCGGCCCGGACGGCAACGGCTGGCCGTTCGGCCGGTCGGCGCAGTCCCACGAGGTGCATGCGGCGCTGGCTCGCATCCCGGGGGTCGACATGGCTCGCGAGGTGAGCGCGGCCCTGTTCCCGGCGGAGGCGTACACCGGCAAGCGGGGGGCCGCCACGCAGCGGATCGACATCGCGCCGACGGCCCTGATCTACTCCTTCGAGCACCAGGTCAGGGTGCGCAAATGACCCGGGACTCGTCATGAGGGGCACGATCGACGGCGCAGCCAGCCCGGTGCCGCTGGCGCCGACGCTGCCCGGGATGCTGCGTGAGGATCCGTTCACCCAGCAGTTGTGCGCCGGACTGGACGAGGTTCTCGCCCCGGTGCTGATGAGCCTGGACGGGTTCGCGTCCTATCTGGACTTGGGTACGACCCCGGCCGACATGCTGCCCTGGCTGGGCCACTGGCTCGGCATGGAGGTCGATCCGGGCGAGGACCTGGGTCTGCAGCGCGCCCTGCTGGCCTCCGCCGGAGAACTGCACGCCATCCGCGGCACCCGGCGCGGCATCGAGCTCGCCCTGGAGGCTGCTCTCGGGGTCGACGTGCGGGTCACCGAGTCCGGTGGATCGGCCTGGTCACTCGAGCCGGATGCGCAGATGCCCGGCTCGCCGCAGCCCAGCATGGTGGTGACCGTCGACTCGACCGAGGACGACCCGATCGACGTCGAACGCCTGGATGCCCTGGTGAACCAGATCAAGCCCGTGCACGTCCAGCACCGACTGCAGGTCAACGAGCTCTGAGCCGGCGATCAGTTGGGGAGAGGCTCGTTGATGCTGAGCGCCGAGGTGCTGCCCCCCAGCGGGTCCTCGGAGCCGAGGGGCGAGTCGCCGAGTCCGGTGCCGATCGAGGTCGACCCGACCGAGGAGTCGCCCAGGCCGGAACCGAGACCGCCGCCAAGCCCTGCGGTGCTCGTGCCAGGAACCGGGTCCGCGCCGATCACGGAGGCGGCATTGTTCGGGTCGGTGCCGGCCTGCAGTTCGGCGCCATCAAGGATGCCGTCACTGTCGGTGTCCGCCTTCAACGGATCGGTGCCGAGCGACGATTCCTGAGAGTCGCTGAGTCCGTCGCTATCGCTGTCCGCCAGCTTGGGGTCGGTTCCGGCCAGCTTCTCGACGTGATCGCTGAGGCCGTCGCTGTCGGCGTCTTCGACGCCCTTGCGGACGTTCTCGGCGAAGCGGCCAGAACCGACCACACCGCCGACTCCGACCAGCTTGCCCGGGTCCGTACCCATCGAGAGCTCCTGGGCATCGGAGAAGCCGTCCTTGTCGGTGTCGGCCTTCAGCGGGTCGGTGTGCAGGATCGCTGCCTCGCGGCCGTCGGACAGACCGTCGCCGTCGGAGTCGACCTTGTTCGGATCGGTCCCGGCCAGCTTCTCGAACGCATCGGTCAGTCCGTCGCTGTCTGTGTCGGGATCCGTGGCACCGGCGCCGGGCAGCACGGACATCGGTACGCCGGAATCGATCTGGTACGCCCCCGCCGTGCTCGTCGGAACCTGACTGGCAGTCGGTGCCACCGCCAGGCTGGTGGCATCGCCGGCTCCGCTCAGCCCGCCGCCGGTCGCCTGCTGGTGGGCCCGCAGACCGGCTTCGTCGGAGATTCCCGGCACCGTGGCCGCATAGTTGAACCGGTTCTTCGCCGACCACTCGCCGACCCCGTACTTGGTCCCTTTGGCCTCGACCGTACGGCCGTCGCCCAGGCTGATCGCGACGTGGGCCTGACCGGCCGGGAGAGAGTTGGTGGGTTCGCGGGAGAAGTAGAACAACAGCGCGCCTTTGGTCTTCAGCGCCTGCTCGACCGGGATGGTGTTGTTCGACTTCTTGAGCTGCATGTACTGATACTCGGCTGTGCCCTCCAGCTTCACGCCCGCCTGGTTGGCGGCCCACTGGGTGAACGAGGAGCAGTCGAAGGTCTTGGGATCGGCCGCGCTCGGCGTCCGTGGTGCACCGTAGACATAGCGGTCACCGATCTGAGCCTCCGCCTTGGACAGAAAGACCGAAAGCTTGTCGCTGCCTGTGGCGGCGGACGTGGGTCCGGTCGCTCCGGCCGGCGTCGAGAGTCCACCGGCCGTCGACATCCCTTGCGGCGCTGCCGTCTGCTGCGCTGCTGCTTGCTGGGCTGCTGCTTGCTGGGCTGCTGCTTGCTGGGCTGCTGCCTGCTGGGCTGCTGCCTGTTGAGCGGCGGCTTGTTGAGCGGCGGCGGCAGCACGGGCTTCGGCGGCACCCTGCAAGGTCCATGCCGCGGTGGGTTGGTGATCGAAGGGACCGCCCTGGGAGCCCAGCGGATCGCTGCCCGCCTTCACCTCCAGACCGTCGGCGACTCCGTCGCGATCGGAGTCGGCGACCGTCGGATCGGTGCCCAGCGACACCTCTTGTGAATCGGCGAGACCGTCACCGTCGGTGTCGGCCTTGAGTGGGTTCATCCCCACCACCTGCTCGATGTGGTCGGAGATCCCGTCCTGATCGGAGTCCTTGACCCCGCCCCGGACATTCTCGGCCAACAGCCCTTCCCCCACGACGTACGCGCGACCGGGCACCGTGCCCGCATCGGCGCTCTGGGCGACCTCGGCGGCATCGGACGCGCCGTCGCCGTCCGTATCGGCCTTCAGCGGATCAGTGTGGGACACCATCGCCTCGTACGCATCCGACAACCCGTCGCCGTCGGTGTCGGCGTTCATGGTGTCGGTGCCGGCCAGGGCCTCGAACTGGTCGGTCAAGCCATCGTGGTCGGTGTCCAACTGGGCATTCGTCGGCATCGTCGTCACGGGTGTCGTGCCTTGCTGCACCGTGCCCCCGGACCCGGCCGGAACCTGCAAGCCACCGGTCGCCGGGTCCGTGGCACTCGGCAGTGTCGAGTCGGCCAGCGGGCGGCCGGTGTCGATCCGGTCGTACTGGCTCTCGGTGAGCGGGGTCAGTTTCGACCCATAACCGCGCACGCCCCGCGGGTCGCCGGCCACGCCGATCTCGTTCTGCACCTTGCCCAGATAGGTGCGGTAGTCCGCACCCGATCCCTTGTTCCGGTCATGCGTCGTGGTCCACGGCGACATGTCCGTGCCCTTGTTGCTGATCTCGTACGCCGCTCGGGCGTTGGCCTCCGGCGTGCTGAGATCACCCCACCTGGTCGCCCGCGTCTTGTCGGCCCGGACATTGATCTGCCACAGACCGACCGAATACTCACCGTTGCTGTTGAGCGCGCCCGTCCGGCCACCCGACTCGGCCATCGCGATCGCGGTCCAGGTCACGGCCTGATGCGGGGTGAAGCCGGCGGAGAGGGCAGCGTTGTAGATCTCGCGTACCGACAAGGTCCTCGACATCACCCGCCCCCTCACTCGGTCCCCGGTAGGGCCTGACCGAGCGCCCTTCCATCCTACGACTCACCGGTTCGCCCTCCCCTGTCCGAGAGCGAACCGTCCCTCACCCGAACTTTTGTCGAGCTAGCCACCTCTGATGTGGATAGCTCGACAAAAGTCCGGTTCAGCCGCCGACTGCCAACCCCAGATCGTCCCAGACCCGGCGGTGCTCGGTCCGGGCGATCGCGGCCGCGCTGAGGTCACCGACGCTCTCGTAGGCCGTGATCACCAGCTTCCAGGCCGGATCGTGGAAGGGATCCAGGGCGATCGACCGGCGGGAGAACTCGATCCCGGTGGCCGGGTCGTCGACGGCCATGGCATCGCCGGCTGCTGCGGCGGCCGTGGTGGCGGCGAGCAGCCGCAGCCGGTCGCGTTCCTCCACGACCCACTCCGCCGGACCCACCTCGGGCAGCAGGTCCCCGCGATAGAGCTCGAGCGCCCGGGTCCGGACGGCCAGCGCCTCGGCAGGGTCACGCCGCCGGGCCGAAGCCGCCAGCCGCTGGAACTCCACCACGTCACTGCTCGCATCGGCGAGCCGCAGCTCGTACGCATCCCCCTGGCGCCGGATCGCGTCACCCGGCACCCCTGCGACGCTCAAGCACTGCCGGATCGAGGACACCGCAACCTGCAGACTGCGGATGCCGGAGCTGAGCGCGGCATCCGGCCACAAGGCCTCGATGATGCGCTCGCGATGCAGCGCCTGCCCGTAGTGCAAGGCGAGCAGCATCAACAACATCCGCGCCTTGGGCCGAAGCGACCGCCACCCGATCTCGGTGCCGTCGATCCGCAGCCCGAACCCGCCGAGGCAGCGCAGCTCGATCCGTGTGCTGGGGACGACCCGGCGCTCCTCCACCACCGGGGACGGCGGAGCGGAGTGGTCGAGCGGAACCGAGTGATCGATCAGGGCCAGCAGCGACGGCGCACCGAACTCGCCCGCGAGCTGGACGGCGCGGCCTCCGGCCTCGTTCGCGACCGGCTGCACGCCTGCCCGTGCGGCGGCCACCGCGACGCCGACCGCGATCAGCAGTTGGGACCAGCGGTCCCCCGTCGAACTGAGTCTGGCCAACAGATCGCGGGCCATCTCGCCTTGCCAGACCCCGCCACTGCGTACCTGCACCATCGCCTGCAGGCTGCGACCCAACCGGCCCAGCCACGGCCAGCCCTCCAGCTCTGCGGCCAGGGTGATCGCCTCGATCCGGCCGGCCAGTGCACTGTCCGGCTGCTGGATCGCGTCCGGCAGGCAGGCCGCGAGCCCGGCGGCCAGCGGCTCCCAGGCCGGCGCCCCGGGAATCGGCGCGGGGGGTGCTGCGAACTCACGCTCCGCCTTGGTCAGATCGCCGGCGAGCACGTACGCCAGTCCGCGCCGCCAACCTCGCGGATAGCACTTCGGGTCCCGAACGTCCCGGGTCATCCGCCGCAACTCCAGCGACTGCCGCAACAGAGCCGATTCCGGATCGGTAGCCGGCGGCGCCGGAGGCAGCGTCGCGGTGGTCGACTGCGGCAGCCAGATGCCGATCGCACGGCCCTCGGCGGCACAGCGGTGCTCGAAGCCGCGATCATCCAGCAGGGCTGCCGCCTGCCGATAGGCGTCGACCGCGGCCTGCAGCTGCCCGTCCCGAGCCAGCCTGCGGGCGTTGGCAAGCGCCAGACCCGGGTCGTCGGTGACGGCACCCGAACGCGACAGCAGCCGCCAAACGGCGTCGTCGCCGGCCACCACCTCGGTGTCGGGACCCAGCAGCCGCGCCACCGCGCCCCAGTCCTCGGCCCGGGCATAGGCGCGGAGAGCATCGGCCGGCCGGGCGGCCTGCTCCAACAGCCGTGCGCTGCGCGCATAGAGTTCCCGGGCCATGCCACCGCCGAGTTCGTCGCTGAGGGCCACCTCGAGATGGGTCTGCAGCACCTGGTGGTAGTGATAGGTCAGACCACCGTCGGAGCTGGTGGTGAAGAACTGCTCCCGTTCCAGCTCGGCCAGCACCGCCGCGCTGTCGTGTGTCTGGAGCAGGTCGTCGCACAGGTCGCCGGTCAGCACCCCCAGCGCCGCCGTACGCATCAGGAAGTGGCGCCGCTCGTCGGAGAGGCCGTCGAGCACATTGCGGGCCAGGTAGGAGCGGATGAGCCGCGAGCGACCGGACAGCTCCGTGACGGCGCGCTCCCGTTCGGCCCGGCTGAGCTGGGCGGTGGCGAGATGGAACAGCTGCAGCCCGGCTGCCCAGCCGCCGGTGCGGCGAGTGAGCGCGGCCGCAGCCTCGGGCGACAACGGCGCGTCGTAGACCGATCGGAACAACTGCTCGACCTCCCAGGAGCGGAAGCGCAGATCGTCACCGTCGACCATTGCCAGTTCCCCAGAGACCAACAAGCGTGAGGTGTTGAGGCCGGGTTGACGACGGCTGCCGAGCACGACCGTCACCGATCGTGGTCGCAGTCGCAGGAACAGTTCGAGGGCCTGCTCGGCCGGGCTCCCGGCGATCTCGTGCAGGTCGTCGATGACCAGCCGTACGGGACCGAAACGACCCGCGTCCAAGCGCCGTACCAGTTCCTCGACCCGTCCGGACCTGGCCACGTCGGCCAGGCCGGCGTCAGCCAGCGCCAGGCCCAGTGTGTAGCCGAGGTGACGGGTCAGTGCGCGCTCGTCGCTGTCCTCGGCGCCGGCGCGATACCAGGCCGCCGGAGCGACGCTCCGCTCGACCAGCTGACTCAGCAGCGTCGTCTTGCCGGCACCCGGCGGTGCAAGCACGAGGACACAGGAGCAGCCGCTGTCGGTGGTGAGGAGGTCGACCAAGCGGCCGTCGAGGCGATCGCGGACGAGACCACGCAGCACCGGCCGCCGGACCTTCTCCAGGAAGATCGTCGGATCTGCGGTCCTACGCATATCGTCCATCGGCCCTCGATCACTCAACTGACGGATCGCAGGCAAAGAGGAGTGCGCCGGCCTTCAGATACCCCCAGATACCTGTCGTCACCCCGCCCAGGCAGTCCGACCTCACCATGGTAGGTACGATTGCTACGACTTGCGTAGTCTCAAATCCGACCCGCGGACAACTGTTCGGGTGTTGTTCGAGTCCGGTCTGAGTTTGGTCCGGGTCGGCATCAGGTCACCGGATATCTACACTGAACCCGACCCTCCCGCCATTGCCAGGAGCCCGATCCGTGAACAGCAGTGAACCTCGCCTTCGTGTCGTCGTCGCCACCCCACTGAGCGAGGAGAACTGTCAGCGGATCCTCGAACTCGAGCCGCGGATCGACCTGATCCGCGATCAGTCGTTGTATCCGCCGATGCGCCACGCGGCCGATTTCGGGGGCGACCCGTCCTTCCGACGTACCGCTGAGCAACAGCAGGCGTTCGAGGCAATGGTTGATTCCGCCGAGGCTCTCTACGGCATTCCCGATGTCGATCCGGCGGCGCTGCGCCGCACCGCCGACGCCAACCCGAAGCTGCGCTGGGTGCACACCATGGCGGCCGGTGGGGGCGGCCAGATCAAGGCGGCGGGGCTCTCGGCCGAACAGCTGGAGCGGATTCTGGTCACCACCTCCGCCGGGGTGCACGGCGGACCGCTGGCCGAGTTCGCGATCTTCGGGTTGCTGGCCGGGGCGAAGGATCTGACCAAGTTGCAGGCGTTGCAGCGTACGCACACCTGGGCGGGTCGCTGGGAGATGCGGCAGGTCTCGGAGATGACCGTGCTCGTCGCCGGGCTCGGTGGCATCGGCACCGAGGTGGTACGCCGGCTCGCCGCGCTCGGCGCGCGCGTGATCGGCACCAGCCGGCACGAGCGTCCGGTCGAGCATGTCGACCGGGTGATCGCGCCGGACCGGATCATCGAGGTCGTCGGCGAGGTGGATGCGATCATCACCACACTGCCCGGCACCGCGGCCACCGAGAAGCTGTTCGGCGTGGAGGTGCTGGGCGCGGTCAAGCCGGGAACGATCCTGGTCAACGTAGGCCGTGGCACCGTGATCGACGAGGACGCGCTGGTCTCGGCCCTGGCCGACGGGCGGATCGGGTTCGCCGCCCTGGATGTGTTCGCCACCGAGCCGCTGGCGACCGACAGCCCGCTCTGGGATGCGCCGAATGTGCTGGTCAGCCCGCATACGGCCGCCCTGAACGCCGCCGAGGATCGGCTGATCGCCGAGCTGTTCGCCGCCAACGCGACCCGACTGCTGGACGGCGAAGAACTAGTCAATCGGATGAACACGGTGGATTTCTACTGATGGTTCTGAGACTTCTGGTGGACCTGAGAATTCTGGCCATCAAGCCAGTGAGAGCGATCGTGAACGCACGGGAGGAGACGTCGTGAGTCTGTTCAGCCTGGAGGGGCGCACCGCCCTGGTCACCGGATCCAGTCGCGGCATCGGCTATGCCCTGGCCCTCGGCCTGCTGGAAGCCGGCGCCCGGGTGGTCGTCCACGGTCGGAATGTCTCGGCAGCCGAGTCTGCTGCGGCCCGGTTGGGCGAGTTGACCGGCGGGGAGGTCCGAGTGGCCACCTTCGACGTCACCGTGCCGGAGGAGGTCGACGCCGGCGTAGCGGCCATCGAAGAGGTGTGGGGCACCCCGGACATCCTGGTCAACAACGCGGGCATCCAGCGCCGTACGACGTTCGTCGACTTCCCGGTCAGCGACTGGCACGACCTGGTGGCGACGAACCTGACCAGCGCCTTCCTGGTCGGGCAGCGGGTGGCGCGGGGGATGGTGGCGCGCGGCAGCGGCAAGATCATCAACATCGGCTCGGTGCAGAGTCGGCTGGCCCGGGCCAACATCGCCCCGTACAGCGCGACCAAGGGCGGCATCGTCATGCTCACCCAGGGCATGTGTGCCGATCTCGGGCCGCGCGGGATCCAAGCCAACGCACTGGCGCCCGGCTATTTCGCCACCGAGCTGACCAAGGCGCTGGTCGACGACGCGGAATTCAGTGCCTGGGTGGCCCAGCGGACCCCGGCAGGGCGCTGGGGACAGGTGCACGAGCTCGTCGGTGCGCTGGTCTTCCTGGCCTCGTCGGCGTCGGACTTCGTCAACGGCCAGGTGATCTATGTCGACGGCGGCATGACGGCGGTGATCTGATGAGTGGGTCCGCTGAGGTGTTTGGACTGCAGACGTCTGGATTGTCGCTTCCGGCGTCGTCACCCGCGGTGGTCGCGCACGCGGCCGAGGACCTGCGGATCGACGATCTGCCGGTCCGCTCCCCTGCCGCCGACGAGGCGGTCGTCCAGATCGCGTACGGCGGCATCTGCGGCTCCGATCTGCACTACTGGACCCATGGCGCGGCCGGCGAGTCGATCCTTCGGGCGCCGATGGTGCTGGGGCACGAGGTCTCCGGTGTCGTCGTGCAGGCTGCCGCCGATGGCTCCGGCCCGGCGGCCGGGACGCCGGTCGCGGTGCATCCGGCGACTCCGGCCGACGACGGTGTGACGCGCTATCCGGCCGACCGGCCGAATCTGTCGCCGCGCTGCACCTATCTGGGGTCGGCGGCGCGGTTCCCGCATCAGGACGGCGCCTTCTTGAAGTACGCGACCCTGCCGACCCGGATGCTGCGGACCTTGCCGGACGGGCTCTCACTGCGGACGTCAGCTGTGATCGAACCGGCGTCGGTGGCCTGGCACGCCGTCTCGCGGGCGGGAGACGTCGCGGGGAAGACAGCGCTGGTGATCGGCGCCGGACCGATCGGCGCCCTGGTCATCGCCGTGTTGAAGCGGGCCGGTGCGGTGGAGATCGTCGCCGTCGATCTGCAGCCGCATGCGCTGGAGGTGGCTGCGGCCATGGGTGCGACCCGGACGCTGCTGGCCGGCGATGTCGACGGCATCGCGGCTGTGCAGGCCGATGTGGCGCTCGATTCCAGCGGCAACTATCGGGGTCTGGCCAGTGCTATCCGCGGCACCGCCCGGGGCGGTCGTGTGGTGATGGTCGGTCTGCTGCCGACCGGCGACCAACCCGTACCGATGTCACTGGCGATCACCCGCGAGCTGGAACTGGTCGGTTCCTTCCGTTTCAACGACGAGATCGACGAAGTGATCGCGGCACTGGCTGACGGCAGTCTGGTCGTCGATCCGGTGATCACCCACGAATACGGCCTGGATCAGGCACTGGAAGCCTTCGCCGTCGCCAAGGACGCCTCGGTCTCCTCGAAGGTGCTGCTCCGCTTCTAGCCCGACCGGACTTTTGCACCGCTAACCACCGCTGACGTGGTTTCTGCTCCTAAACCTCGCGCAAATACCAGGTACTACAATGAAGCACATGACAGAGGTGGGGATACGTGCGCTGAAGCAGAACGCCTCTGCGGTCGTCGCGTCGGCAGCCGCAGGAGACACGGTGACGATCACTGACCGTGGCCGACCGGTGGCTCGGCTGACCCCGATCCCCGCGACGGGTCTGCAACGCTTGCTCGACGCCGGCCGAGCTCGGGCGGCCCGGCGGGATATCCGTGAGCTAACAGCGCCGGAGCCGGGAGCGAACCTGACCACGGAGCTGGCCGCGATGAGGGATGCCGAGCGGTCCTGAGCATGGCCCACTACATCGACACCTCAGCGCTGGCGAAGCTCGTCGTAGTCGAAAACGAAACCGATGCTCTGCGATCGTGGATCCGATCTGTCCACCCGACCTTGGTGTCATCCGACCTGGCCCGTGCTGAACTGCTGCGAGTTGTTCGTCGCGGCGCGCCCGATCGCGTTCTCCAAGCCCGCGAGGTGCTCGACTCGATTGTCCTCGTCACGCTTGCGACCTCGACCTTCGAGCTGGCCGGGCTGCTGGACCCGACGATCCTGCGCACCCTCGATGCCGTTCACATCGCGGCGGCTCTCGAACTCGGTGATGACCTTGAGGGTGTCGTCACCTACGACAACCGATTCGCCGAAGCAGCGCAGGCCAACGGCATCGCGGTCATTGCGCCTGCCTGAGTTGGGCCTTGAGACCCACCCCCGAACCCGATTTCTGTCGAGCTATCCACGTCAGATGTGGATAGCTCGACAGAAGTTCGGACAGACGGGGTGATCAGCGGCTGGTGCCGAGGCTTTCCCTGATCACGTCGGAGGCATCCCAGTCGTTGGCGTGCATGGCGGCGACGACGGTCCCGCCCTTGACCCAGTACGCGCGGAAGGCGCCGTGCAGGTCGCCCTCGATGTCCACCCGGTCGTAGCCGTCCGGTCCGACACTGCCGACGTACTCCATGCCGAGGTCGTACTGATCGGTGAAGAAGTACGGCAGCCGCTCGTACGCCTCCTCGGCCCCGAGCAGGTTGTGGGCCGCGACCTTGCCCTGCTCGATGGCGGTGTCCCAGTGCTCGACCCGGATCCGGCGGCCGAGCCTCGGGTGATCGTGGTTGGTGATGTCACCGATCGCGTAGATGTCGGGATCGGAAGTCCGTAGTTGCGCATCAACCAGTACGCCGTTGTCGACCGCCAGTCCGGCGGCTTCGGCCAGTTCGGTCGACGGCACCGCACCGACGCCGACCACCACCAAGTCGTAGGGATGGAGATCTTCGGCGCTGACTTCCGAGCCCGGCCGCAGGTCGACGCCGTGGGCGCGATGCAGATCGGCGAACGCCTGGGCGACCTCCGGACCGAGCACCGCCAGCAGCGGGAGCTCGGCCTGCTCGAAGATCGTCACCTCGCAACCTGCGGTCCGGGCCGCGGACGCGACCTCGAGACCGATCCAGCCGGCGCCGATGATCGCGATCTTGGCGCCGGCGTCGAAGGCGACCTTCAACCGGTCACTGTCCTCGATCGTCCGAAGATAGGCCGTCGGCGTCCCAGACTCCTCGGCCAGGCGCAGTCGGCGTGGCTGCGCACCGGTGGCGAGCAGCAGCTTGTCGTAGCCGATGGTCTCGCCGTCGGCGGTGATCTCGTGTTTGCCCGGATCGATCGCGGTGACCGTGGTGGCAGTCCGCAGCTCGACGTTGTGCTCGGCGTACCAGGCAGACTCGTGAACGAAGGCGTTCTCGATCGGGTCGTTGCCGAGCAGATAGCCCTTGGACAGCGGCGGTCGCTCGTACGGCGGATGGATCTCGGACCCGAACACGATCAGCTCGCCGTCATAGCCCTGGTCTCGCAGTTCGGTGACGGCGGTCCCGGCCGCCAGCCCGGCCCCTACGACGATGATTCTCATCCGAGTCCTTTCGCCAGCCGGAGCACGACCCTGCTCACGGTTTCGATCACCATTCACCGTAACCTCGGATCATGCACCCACCGTGGTGTCGCACAGCGTGAGACGAGGTGCGTACGATCGGACCAAGGCTCAGCAACTCGCGCGATTCGACTCAACCCGGTGGATACGCGCTACCGTTGACGCAACACGGCCAGCCCCTCTGCCCGCCACGGCGGCCACGGGCTGGTTCTTTGAGTTCCGAGGGACTGTCGGCCGTTCGGGCATAGACTCGCTGGCGTGGCAGGCGACGCAAGCAATGTGGACCCCGTCTGGCGGGCTGAAGCCACCCGGCGGCTCGCCGATATACACGCTCGTCAGGTCGAGTTGGTGGACGCTGACGAGCATTACGCTCGTCTACGCGCCACGCTAACCGGATGACCCTGGCCCAGCGGGAGTACCCCGAAGCAGTCCCGGCGCGATCATGAGCGCCATGGATGTCCGCCGAGCGACTGCTGAGGATCGCGATTCGATCTGGCCGTTGGCGAGGGACTTGGCGACGTCGTACGACGTGAATCGGGAGGCGTTCATCGCCATCTTCGACCGGTTGCTCCTGACCACGGACGCGCTGGTTCTCGTCGCCGAGTCAGAGAGCCTCATCGTCGGCTACCTGTTAGCGCAGCAGCATCACACCTTCCACGCCAACGGACCGGTTGTGTGGGTGGAGGAGGTGATGGTCAGCGGCGCGCACCGCGGGCTCGGTGCCGGCCGTGCCTTGATGGACGCTGTCGAAGCGTGGGCACGCGAACTCGACGCGGCATACATCGCACTGGCGACAAGGCGTGCCGCCGACTTCTACGCCGCACTCGGCTACGAGCCGTCGGCGACCTACTTCAAACGACGGCTCTGATCGACGATGTTGCTCGGGTTTGTCGGCCTTGCTCGGTCTGCAGATCGAGCAAAGCCGACGAACCCGAGCAGGAACGAGCAAGTCAGTTGCCGCTGGTGGCGTCGTCGACCGTGCCGACCAGTTCCTCGATCACGTCCTCCAGGAACAGGACCCCCGTCGCGTGCCCCTTGTGGGTCACCGAGCGGGCGACGTGGGTGCCCTTGCGGCGCATCGAGGCTAGGCCGTCCTCGAGGTCGCTGTCGCGGAACACCGTGGTGAGCCGACGGATGCGCTTGGCCGAGATCGGCTGGTCGGCCAGCGGGCCGGTGGACAGGTCCATCACGTCCTTGAGGTGCACATACCCCACCGGTTCACCGTCGTCGTCGGTCAGGATGTAGCGGGAGAACCCGTGCTCAGCGACCGCCTGCTGCACCTGGTTGGGCGTCGCGGTCTGCGGCAAGCACACCATCCGCTCCATCGGCACCTCGACATCGCGTACGTGCTTCGCGGTGAACTCGAAAGCATTGCTGAGCGCACCGGTGGTGTCCTCGAGCACCCCCTCACGCGTTGACTGCTCCACGATGCCGGCCACCTCATCGAGGGTGTACGCACTCGTCGCCTCGTCCTTGGGCTCGACCTTGCACAGGCGCAACACGGCATTGGCCAGCGCATTCAGCGTCCAGATGATCGGCCGGAACACCCGGGATACGAAGACCAGCGGCGGGGCCAACAGCAGCACTGCCCGGTCGGGGACCGAGAACGAGATGTTCTTCGGCACCATCTCGCCGAACACCACATGCAGGAAGGTGACCAGCATCAGCGCGACCACGAAGGCCAGCACGCTGATCAGATCGGCACTCAACGGTGTCAGCCCGAGCGGGATCTCGAGCAGATGGTGAATGGCCGGCTCGGACACGTTCAAGATCAGCAGCGAGCAGACCGTGATGCCCAGCTGGCTGGTGGCCAGCATCAAGGTGGCGTGCTCCATCGCGTACAGCGAGGTCTTGGCCGCCTTGCTGCCCGCCTCGGCCCGCGGCTCGATCTGGGAGCGCCGGGCCGAGATCACCGCGAACTCGGCAGCGACGAAGAAGCCGTTCAGCGCCAGCAGCACGAACAAGGCGATGAAACCCGGCAGGTACTCAGCCATCGTCATCACCCCGCAGATCGCGGAGCGCCCGGACGATCACGTCGTGCTCGGTCTCGTCCACCGGCTGCTCGTGCGGGGTGAAGCGGAGCCGCTCGACCCGGTTGCTGTCCACCCGCTCGACGCGCAGGGTCCCCTGGTCCAGTTCGACCTCGTCGCCGACCTCGGGAATCCGGTCCAGGACATCGGTCACGAATCCGGCAACCGTCTCGTACTCGTCGTCGACGGGCACCTTGATCGCCGTCCGCTCCAGCAGCTCGTCCGGACGTAGACTCGCGTCGAAGACGATCGCCCTGCCGTCGCGCACCAGCCCGACCCGGGTCCGGTCGTGCTCGTCGCGCAGATCGCCGACCAGTTCCTCGACCAGGTCCTCCAGGGTCACCACGCCATCGGTGCCGCCGTACTCGTCGGTGACGATCGCGATCTGGAAGCCGCCGCGTCGCAACAACCCCAGCAAGGTGTCGACGCCCATCGACCGCGGTACGAACAGTGGTTGCACCGCGAGTTCGCTCGCCCGCACGGAGTCCCGCTCCGCAGCCGGCAGACCGAAAGCCTGCTTCACGTGCACGACACCTTGGATGTCGTCGGCGTCCTCGCCGATCACCGGGAACCGGGAGAAGCCGGAGCTCTGGGACAGCGCGACGATGTCGGCAGCGGTGTCGTCGGCATGCACCTTGGTCATCCGCACCCGCGGCGTCATCACGTCCTCGGCGGAGTGGTTGCTGAACCGCAGGGTCCGGCTGAGCAGCGTGGCGTGATCGTGATCGAGCAGCCCCGCCATCGCCGAACGGCGTACCAGCGAGCTGAGCTCCTCGGCGCTCCGGGCGCCGGACAGCTCCTCCTTGGGCTCGATGCCGAGCGAGGAGATGATCGCGTTCGCGGTGTTGTTGAACAGCAGTACGACGTGCATGAACGTGGCCGTGAACGCCGTCTGGAACGGCATCACCACCTTCGCCGTCTTGAGCGGCAGCGCCAGCGCGAAGTTCTTCGGCACGAGCTCACCGAGCACCATCGAGAGCAGGGTGGCGAATCCGATGCCGAACACGGTCCCGATCCAGGGCACACTCGCCGCGGGCAGCCCCATCGCGCCGAGCGGCCCTTCGAGCAGCCGGCTGATCGCCGGCTCCATCGTGTAGCCGGTCAGCAAGGTGGTCAACGTGATGCCGAGCTGGGCGCTGGAGAGGTGGGTGGAGGTGATCCTCAGGGCCCCGATGGTTCGCTTGAGGCCCTTCTCACCTTCGGCCTGCCGAGTCTCCAGATCGTTCCGGTCGAGGTTCACCAGCGCGAACTCCGACGCGACGAAGAAGCCGGTACCGACGGTGAGGATCAAGCCGACCAAGACCCACACCAGATCAAGCGCCAACGCCGCACCACCTGATCGAGGCGCGCTCGGACGGCGCAGGGGTGCTCATGGTCGAGCCGATTCTACTCAACGCCGGCGGTAGTCGAGAACCATCGATGCCGGCACCGGTCCTTAGGATGGCTGGGTGCGATCAGCCGACGCGTGTCCCGGTGTCCTGCGGCCCCATCGGGCCGAGGACGGGGCAATGGTGCGTCTGCGGCTGCCCGGTGGCCGCATCGCCGCCCAAGTCCTCCTCCGTCTGGTTGAGCTGGCGAACGCGTACGGAAACGGCATCGTCCAGCTGACCTCGCGAGCCGGGCTGCAACTGCGGGGACTGCCCGACCCGCTGCCAACGGCGTTCGTCGAAGCGATCACCACCACCGGATTGCTGCCGTCGGTCACTCACGAACGGGTACGCAATATCGTCGCCTCCCCGCTGACCGGGCTGCACGGCGGGCTGGCCGACGTCTCGGAACTGACCCGCGCTCTCGATCTGGGACTGATGAACTCACCGGAGCTGGCCGGACTGCCGGGACGGTTCTTGTTCGTGCTCGACGACGGCCGCGGTGACGTGATCGACCTGCGTTTCGATCTCGGCTACCAGGCGACTGGCCCCGGAGGTGGCTACGTGCTGGCCGGCTCTCCGGCCCGCGGCATCGCCGTCGAAACCCCCGAGGTGGTACCCACCCTGCTGCGAATGACCCGCTCGTTCATCGAGGCCCGTGCCGCCAGCGGCGCCTGGCACACCTCCGAGCTACCCGGTTGGCCCGGCGATGCCCGATTCGGCCCGGTACCCACAGTCAGCAGCCACGTCGGAGTGTCGCTCGGCCGGTTCGGTGACGTGGCCTCGGTGTCGGTTCCCCTGGCCCGGCTCACCGCCGTCCAAGCACACACCGTCGCCGCCATAGCCACCGGTCCGGTGGTGGTCACGCCCTGGCGAGGGCTGGTGATCCCGGGCGCCGTTGCCGAACTCGACGCTCTTGCGGCGACCGGGCTGACCGTCGACGAGGACGCCGCCTGGGCTCAGCTCAGCGCCTGCGTCGGGTTGCCCGCGTGCGCCAAGAGCCGGATCGATACCGCCGAGGTAGCCAAGGCCCTCGTCTCCGTCGGTCATCCGCTGCCACGTACCCACATCGCCGGCTGCGTACGGCGCTGCGGCGCGCCGGTCGAGGAATATCTCGACCTGGTCGCACCCACCGTGGCGGGAGCACTGACCGCAGTCGACCAAGCCCTGCCGGTGATCGGAGGCCAAAGATGACCGACCTACGACGGCCGACCAAGCGGTACGACTACTGCGATGACCCCAGCGCGATCTACCGCGCGTCGTTTGCGACGATCCGAGCCGAAGCGGACCTGTCCGCGGTGCCTGCCGATGTCGAGACGATCGTCGTCCGGATGATCCACGCCAGCGGCGACCTCGGTCTGGTCCCCGACGTGGAGACCCACCCGCTGCTGGTCAGCGCAGCCCGCGAGGCCCTGCAGTCGGGGAGGCCGATCTTCACCGATGCCGAGATGATCGCCTCCGGGGTGACTCGGCGCCGGCTGCCGGCCGACAACGAGGTGCGCTGCCTGCTCCGCGATCCGCGGGTGCCGGCCCTCGCGACGCGCTGGGGAACGACCCGATCGGCCGCTGCCGTAGGTCTTTGGGGAGATGATCTCGAGGGCGCCGTTGTCGCCATCGGCAATGCCCCCACCGCACTGTTCGCGCTGCTCGAGCTGATCAGCGATGGTGGCCCCAAACCGGCAGCCATCCTGGGAATTCCGGTCGGGTTCGTCGGCTCCGCGGAGTCCAAACTCGCGCTGGTGCAACATCGCGAGCAGATCCCCTACCTGGTCGTGCACGGCCGCCGCGGTGGCTCCGCACTCTGCGCCGCTGCCTTGAACGCCCTCTCCCGCGAGGATGAGCTGTGAGCTCGGTGAGCAGTCAGGAGAACCCTGCGGACGAGCCCGTCGATAAGCCGGATTCTGTAGCGGCCGGCCGGCTCTATGCCGTGGGCGTCGGACCGGGCGATCCGGAACTGCTCACCATCAAAGCCGCCCGGCTGATCGCGGCCGCGGACGTGATCGCGTACCACTCCGGCACTCACGGCACCTCCATCGCCCGATCGATCGTGGCCGAGCTCATTCCGCACCAGGTGATCGAGGAACTCCTCGCCTATCCGGTGACGGTCGGCCCGACCGAGCACGCAGGTGGCTACTACGGCGAACTCGAAGCCTTCTACGACACCTCGGCCGCCCGGCTCGCGACCCATCTCGCCGCCGGGCGCACGGTGGTGGTGCTGGCCGAGGGTGACCCGCTCTTCTACTCCTCCTATATGTATCTGCACGATCGGCTGGCGGATCGGTTCGACTGCGAGATCGTGCCGGGAGTGACCTCGGTGAGTGCGTCCTCGGCCGCGATCGGACTGCCGCTCGCCCGGCACGAGGACGTGCTGACGGTGCTGCCCGGCACCCTGCCGACCCCCGAGCTGGCCAGGCGGATCGCCGGCAGCGACGCCGTCGTGATCATGAAACTCGGGCGCACCTTTGCCGGGGTATGCGAGGCACTGCGACAGGCCGGGCGCCTCGACGACGCGGTCTATGTGGAACGCGCCAGCACCGGCCGAGAGGTGGTCCAACCGGTCGCCACGGTCGATGCCGACACCGTGCCGTATTTCTCCACCATCGTCGTCCCCGGCCCTGACCGCCGCGCCGACAGCGCCGGTCGGGCTGAGGTCACGCTGCCGCTCCCGGCGGCGGAAGAAGCCAGCACAGCAGAGCTGTTGGTGGTCGGCCTTGGCCCCGGTCCTGATCGCTGGGTGACACCCGAGGTGACCGACGCGCTGGCATTGGTCGAGCATGTGGTCGGCTACGGCCCGTACGTCGACCGCGTACCACCACGACCAGGACTGCAACGCCATGCCAGCGGCAACACCGTCGAGCTGGATCGAGCACGATTCGCCCTCGACCTCGCAGCCAGGGGGGAGAAGGTCGCGCTCGTCTCCGGCGGGGACGCCGGGGTGTTCGGGATGGCCTCTGCCGCCTTCGAAGCTGCGACGGGCGACCCCGACAAGTACGCCGCGGTGCGGATCACCGTGCTGCCAGGCGTGACAGCGGCCCAGGCCGTGGCGGCCCGGGCCGGTGCCCCCCTGGGCGGGGACTATGTGGTCCTGTCGCTGTCGGACCGACTGAAGTCCTGGGAGACCATCGAGGCGCGGCTGACCGCGGCGGCAATGGCCGATCTGGTGATCGCCATCTACAACCCAGCCTCCCGTTCCCGTACGACACAGGTGGCTCGGACCCGCGAGGTGCTGTTGGCCCATCGCCGCCCCGACACCCCGGTGGTGATCGGCCGCGATGTCGGCCGGGCCGGCGAAGACGTCGTCGTCACCACGCTCGGCGAACTCGATCCCGACACGATCGACATGCGCTGCCTGCTGATCATCGGCGCCGACGGGACCGCCGCCACCGACGGCCGAGTGTGGACCCGGCGCTCGCAGCCGACGCGAAGCTGGCGTCCAAGCTGTTGAGCTGGGCGTCGATCCTGGATCCGCAGACTCGCGCGCAAGCAGAGCTGGCAGCCACCATGCCCTTCATCCACCCGCACATCGCCTTGATGCCCGATGCCCACCTCGGCAAAGGCGCCACCGTCGGCTCGGTGATTCCGACCCTCGGGGCGATCATCCCGGCCGCCGTGGGCGTGGACATCGGCTGCGGCATGGTCGCGGTGCGGACCCAGCTGACCAGCGCCGCGTTCACCGACGACCTGGCGCGGCTGCGGCAGTCGATCGAGCGGGCGGTGCCGCTGTCGGCCGGTCGCTACAACCGCGAAATGACCTCCTCAGCGGCGACTCGGATCGCCGAACTGGAGCAGCGCGCCGACCAGGCCGGGTTCGATCCGGCGGACTATGCCGGGAACTGGCGGCTGCAGTTGGGCAGCCTCGGCTCGGGCAACCACTTCATCGAGGTGACGGCGGACGAGACCGACACGGTCTGGTTGTTCCTGCACTCCGGCTCGCGTGGCGTCGGCAACAAGATCGCGATGCACCACATCAAGGTCGCGAACCGGTTGTGCAACCAGTGGCGGATCCAGCTGCCCGACCCGGATCTCGCCTACCTGGTGGAGGGGACGCGGGAGTTCGATCGCTATCTCGCCGAGCTGACCTGGGCGCAGCACTTCGCCCTGCTCAACCGCGAGGAGATGATGGACCGGGTCCGCGCCTGCGTACGGCAGTGGTTGGGTGGTGAGGTCACCGAGTTGGAGCGGATCAACTGCCACCACAACTTCACCGCCCGCGAGCGGCACTTCGGCAAGCAGGTGTGGCTGTCCCGCAAGGGCGCCATCGAGGCCACCGAGGGCAAGCCGGGACTGATCCCGGGCTCGATGGGTACGGCGAGCTATGTCGTGATCGGTAAGGGCAATCCGGTGTCGCTCAACTCCTCACCGCACGGCGCGGGACGGGCGTACTCGCGGTCGAAGGCCCGCAAGACCTTTACCCAGGACGATCTGCGCGCGGCGATGACAGGCATCGAGTATCGCGACACCGCTGCCTTCATCGACGAGATCCCGGCGGCCTACAAGGACATCGACCAGGTGATGGCCGATGCCGCCGACCTGGTCGAGGTACGCCACACCCTGCACCAGTTGGTCAATGTGAAGGGCGACTGAAGCAGGGTTCCGCAACAAGCTGCTGGCTCAACCCCCGTAGTCGGGGACGAGCCAGCAGCTTGTGGTGGTCAAGGTCCCAGAAGAGCCAGCGGCACCACAGCAAACGCCCTCCTATTGTGCAAACGGACGCGATCCTATGACAGGAATTCCAGTCATATGACTGATCCCGCTGTCACTCCGACTCATCGCGTCTGTCCGGGGCCGCTCGCGATCCTAGGTCTGGTCGGTGTTCGGGGACAGTACGGTGACCACGCTGGAGTCGTCGGCGGCACCGAGGCCGGCCGCCTCAGCGATCAGAAAGAGCTGCTGGGCGGCCGCGGCCAAGGGCAGCGGGACGTGGGCGCCCCGGCCGACCGAGGTCACGATGCCCATGTCCTTGACGAAGATGTCGACTCGCGACTTGACCTCGGCACCGCCGGTGTATGCCTGCAGCATCCGCGGACCACGGTCGGCGAACATGAACGACCCCGCCGCGCCCTGGGACAGGGCCCCGATCACGACTTCCGGATCCAACCCGAGACCACGAGCCAGCGCGATCGCCTCCGCGGCGGCGGCAATGTGCACCCCGGCCAGCAACTGGTTGATCGTCTTCAACGACTGGCCGTCCCCGGCACGCGGACCCACGATGGTCAGCGTCGAAGCGAGATGTTCGAGCACGGCTCTGGTCGCCGCCAGCGCCTCCTCATTCGCACCCACCACGATCAGCAGATCGCCCTGACCGGCCCGCACCGGCCCACCACTGATCGGGGCATCCACCAGCAGATAGCCCGCTTCGGCCAACCGATCGGCCAGCGCCTGGGCACCCTCCGGTCCGATCGTGCTGGTCAGGATCACCGTCGCACCTGGCCGCAGCGTCGAGGTGACACCGTCGGGACCGAACAGCGCTGCCTCGGCCTGCGCCTGGTCGCGGACGGAGAGCAGCGCGATATCGGCATCCCGGCAGGCGGCCCCAGGAGTTTCGGCCGGGCTCACTCCGCCGTCCCGCGCCAGGTCACGACGTGGCTCGAACGGATCGAAACCGGTCACTTCGAACGCGGTGGCAAGGTGTGTCGCCATCGGCAGCCCCATGGCACCCAGGCCGATAACGGCAACGCGGGTCTTCGACTGATCGGACATGTGCAGGACTCCTCGTGTGGGTAAGAGATCCGGACGCAGGGCTCAAGCCGAGCGTAGCTTCGCGACGACCGTCGCAAGTGCCTCGTCATCGCCGACATTTCCGGCAAAGACGATGTACGGGATGCCCTGGGCCGGACCGGACACCGGCTCCCAGAGCGAGACGATGCCGGGCAGCATGGTGCCCCGGGTCCAGGCCCTACGGATCGACAGGCCCTCGGTAGCGGTGTCGGAGGAGGTGATGCCGCCCTTGGCGACCACGAAGGCCGGCCGGACCTGACTGACGATCTCGCGTACCGTGCCGACCAGGGCGCTGCTCACGCTGCGGGCGATCACCAGGCTGTCGTCCGCGTCCGCGCCCTTGATCAGGGTCCGGCTGGTCCGCACCACGACATCGGCATCCGACTCGTCGGACTGCAGCAACCGGGCTGCCTCCAACGCGACGGCGCTGACGTGTGCATCGCGCGCTTCGGGATCCAGCAAGGTCGGCACATCCAGTTCCAACTCGACGATCCCCCCGGCCGCACGGAGCCGGTCGAGCTGCCGCGTGGTCAGCCCGACGTGGGATCCGATGGCGATCAGGCCGCGCGACGAGCTGGGACGGCGATCCTCCGGGTCGCGCGGCTGAGCGGCGACGATCGCCCGGAGCCGCTCGGCGTCGATCGGTGGCGTGGCGAGCTGGCCCGTCCGGGCCCGGACAAACGACGGTCCGGTGCGATAGATGAACCGTTTGCCGCCATCCTCGGCCCGCAGCAGTGCCAGCACCACCACGTGCAGATCGGCGTCACACGTGGTGTCGACCACCACCGGCTGTCCGTCGTGCAACCCGGACAGGATCTCCTGGACCCGGTCGGGTCCACCCTCGCGGATGTCGGAGATGGTGATCGCGGCGACGTCATCGCGGCTGACCCGGCCGCCGGTCTTCTCCTCGACCCAGTCCCGCAGATCCGAACTCGAATAGCCGAAGCTGGCGTCCTTGGCGAACTCGCTCTGCGCCACCGGGATCATGCCGGCCGCCACCTTGGACCAGTGCACGCTGTCGATCGTGATCCGGCCGGGCTCGATGTAGGCAGGCGAGATCACCACCCCGTCGGTGTGGGTTCCCCGGGCACTCAGTTCCTCGGCCAGCACATCGGTCTCCAGCGGGTAGTAGCCCCGCAGGGTCGAATCGCTCCTGCTGAGCAGCACATAGGGCACACCTTCGGCCTGACTGGCCTCGTCCAGCGCCGCCACGATCTCCCGGTTGCGCTCCGCGGCATCCGCCGGGGCCAGACTGCGCGTGTTGGTGAGCACGAAGAAGCCGGCGGTCGGCTGTCGCAACGCCCATCGACAGTCGTCCACCGTCCAGCGAGTCAGCACCGGCAGGTCGGCGATGCTCTGCGTCCCGGTCGGATCATCGTCCAGCGCCACCAGCCGGCGACCGGCCAGGATGGCATCGAGGCTGGTGCCCACTTCGAGCGCGGGCGGCAGGTCGGCGAGCAGTTGTTCCAGCGGTACGGGCTCGACGGGAGTCGTACGTTCGTCGGTCACAGCAGGACACCTTTCCAAGCGGGGGAACTGAGAAGGTCAGGAACTGAGAAGGTCAGGAACGAGGCGCAGCCCGGACGAGCGGCACCTCGGGGTTGAGTTCGACACCGAAGCCAGGCGTATCGGGCAGCTTCATCCGGCCGTTCACCGGAACCGGCTCGTTCAGCAGCAGCGGTTGGAACATCGGCACCACCCGATCGGCCTCCGGCGCCATCATCAAGAATTCCGCGAACGGACTGTTCGTCCGGGTGACGACGAAGTGGTACGAGTAGACGCTCGATCCGTGTGGCACGACCAGGGCCCCGTACGCGTCGGCAAGCGCGGAGATCCGAATCAGCTCGGTAATGCCGCCGCACCAGTTGACGTCCGGTTGCAGGATGTCGGCACAACCCATCTCCAACAGCATCCGGAAGCCGTAGCGGGTCGCCTCATGCTCCCCTGTGGTCAGCAGCATCCCGGTCGGCAGTTGCCGCCGGAGATCGCGATGGCCCCAGTAGTCGTCAGGGATCAGCGGCTCCTCCAGCCACTTCAGGCCGTACGCGGCAGCGGCCGACGCGAGCCGAGTCGCATACTCGATGTCGAGTGACATCCAGCAGTCCCACATCAGCCAGAAGTCCTCGCCGACCCGCTCCCGCATGGTGGCCAGCTCGGCAAGATTGGCCCGCAACCCCTCTTCCCGCTCGTGCGGGCCATGGTGCAGGGCCATCTTGCCGCCGATGAAACCGAGTTGCTGGGCGATGTCCGGCCGCGCACCGGTGGCATAGAAGGTCAGCTCGTCGCGGACCGCCCCGCCGAGCAGGGCATAGACCGGCTCCTGGCGGAGTCGGCCGAGCAGGTCGTACAGGGCTAGGTCGACGGCACTGATCACGTTCAGCACCAGGCCCTTGCGGCCGTAGAACAGGGTGGACCTGAACATCTGGTCCCAGATCTTCTCGATCGCGGTGACCGGCGCCCCTTCGAGGAAACGCGCCAGATGATGTTCGACGATCCACGCGCCGGGCTCCCCGGCCGTGGTGACGGCGAAACCGACGGTGCCGTCGTCGGCCTCGATCTGCACCACCAGCGTGCCGAGCACATTCAGCCCGAAACTGCGCCGGCTCTGCTCATAGCCGGGATAGCGCGACATCGGGGTGGAAATGTGGTCGTCGATCCAGTGGTAGCCCTGCTGATCGTGATAGTCGGCCCCACCGCCCGCGCCAACGGTGTAAGCCCGGACCTGGGCAATCCGCGGGACGCTCACCGGCTGCCCCCCGCCGACGGCACGCCCTGCGGGAAGACCAGGATCTTGCTGGCCGAGGTGCGGCCCCGAGCCAGATCGTCGAAGCTCTGCGGAGCCCCGTCCCAGCCGACCCGGCCGTCGATCAGCTGCTCGATCCCGTCCGGGATCGAGCCGACCCAGGCTGCCGTGGCAGCGAACTCCTCCGCCGTGTAGGTGAAGGAGCCGATCACGCTGCGCTCTTCGGTACTGATCGCGTACGCCGACAGGTCCACCCGCGGAGCGCCCATCCCGACCAGCACGATCCGAGCGCCCAACGCCGAGACGGCGAAGGCGTCTTCGAGTGTTCGGCTCAGACCGACCGCATCGACGACCAGGGTTGCCGGGCCGCCGAGCGCCTCGACCACCGTGGCTGCCAGATCCGCCGACGCCGGGTCGATCACCTGGGCCCCCAGCCGAGCGCACAACGCGCGCCGGCTGGCGGCGACGTCGGAGACCGCCACCGCCGCGACGCCCTCCCGACGCGCCGCCAGCAGGCAGGCCTGGCCGATCGGGCCGCCCCCGATGACCAGCACCCGGTCATCGGGGGCGACCTGACCGCGTCGTACGGCGTGGAAGCCCACGGCCAGCGGCTCGATCAGCGCGCCGAGCTCGGCCGGCATCTCCTCGGGGAGCGGGACGATGTTGCCGGCCGGCACGACCACGAGATCGGCGAACGCCGCCGGAATGTGCGGCGTGACGCCGAGGACCGCTTTCCGACTGCACCACTGCGCTCGTCCGGCCCGGCACACGTCGCAGTCACCGCAGACCATCATCGGGTTGATGGTCACCAGCTGCCCGACCTCGAGCCCGGTCACCGCCGACCCGAACTCCCGGATCCGACCGACGGTCTCATGGCCCATGATCTGACCCGGATGGCGCCGGCCGTTCTCGCCGGAGTAGCCGTGGAAGTCCGACCCGCAAATGCCGGTCGCGATCACCCCCACGACGACCTCGGACGGTCCCGGACTCGGCGCCGGCCGGTCCTCGACCCGGATGTCGTAGTCGCCGTGCAGTACCAGCGCCTTCATCTCAGTGCGGCTCCCATCTCAGTGCGGAATGATCTTCGCATCGACAGCGTCGAGGTGACCGGCCTCGATCTCGTTCGCCTTCTTGAAGAACGCGGTCAAGCCGAACAGGATCGCCGCCCCGATAGCACCGACCGCCAGCGAGTAGAGGCCGGCATTGCCGCCGAGGGTCTCCTTGAAGTAGTCACGCATGTTCGGGGCCAAGAAGCCGCCCAGGTTGCCGACGGAGTTGATCAAGCCGATGCCGGCCGCGGCCGCGTACCCGGTCAGGTATTCGGTCGGCAACGTCCAGTAGATCGGCTGCATCGAAACGAAGCCCATCACCGCGAGCGAGAGGCCGGCGATCGCGAGCACCGGGCTGGCCTGGAAGACGCCGGAGGCCATGATGCCGGTCGCAGTGGCCAACATCAAACAGCTGCCGATCACCCGGTGCTTGCGGGTGCGGTCGGCGAGGCCGGGGAAGAAGGCGACGGCAGCAAGTCCGAAGACCCACGGGATCGCGGTCACCAGCGACGCCTGGAAACCGAGCTTCTGCCCAGTGATCGCCACCACCTGAGTCGGCAGGAAGAAGGTCACGCCGTAGACCGCGATCTGGATGCAGAAGTAGATGGCCGAGAAGTACCAGACCCGCCAGCTGACCAATGCCTTCATCACGCTGCCGGGAGCGTGGCCCTCGGCTTTGACCTGGTCCTCGGCATCGATGGTGTCCGCCAGCGCCTCGCGCTCGTCGGCCGGGATCCACTTGGCGCCGCGCGGCTTGTCGGTCAGGTAGAAGAACGACCAGACGCCGACCGCGACCGCGAGCAGACCCTCGATCAGGAACATCCACTGGATACCCCGCAGGTCGGCGATGCCGTTGAGTTCCAGGAGCGCGCCGGACAACGGGTTGCCGAGGATGCCGGCGATGGCGATGCCGGCGTAGAAGTAGCCGCGGGCACGGCTGAGGTGTCGGGCAGGGACCCAGTAGGTCAGGTACAAGATGACGCCCGGGAAGAAGCCGGCTTCGGTGACACCCAGCAGGAAGCGCAGGATGTAGAAGCTGACCGGACCTTGGATGAACATGAAACAGGCCGCCACGATGCCCCAGCTGACCATGATCCGCGCCAGCCACCAGCGCGCACCGACTCGGTGCAGCATCAAGTTGCTGGGCACTTCGAACACGGCATAGCCGACGAAGAACAGACCGGCGCCGAACGCGTACGAGGCCGCGCTGATGCCGAAATCGATCTCGAACTCCTGCTGCGCGAAGGCGACATTGCTGCGATCGAGGAACGCGATCACGTACATCAGCAGCAGGAACGGGATGAGGCGTTTGAAGACCTTCTTGGTGGCTTCCTCGGAGAGGTGGTGACGGCGCTCGGCCGTCATCGAAGTGTCAGACATCGTTGTCTCCTTTGGTTGTTTCGCCATCGGGCGGTGGGTGGGTGGGTGGAATGGAAGCGAGCGGTGGGTGGGTGGAATGGAAGCGAGCGGTGGGTGGGTGGAATGGAAGCGAGCGGTGGGTGGGTGGAACGGAAGCGAGCGGGTGGAAAGGTTCAGTGCATGTGCTTGCCGCCGTCGACCTGCAGCGTGGCTCCGTTGAGGTAGCCACCATCTTGGCTGAGCAGGAACGCAATGGTGGCGGCGATCTCGACCGGTTGGCCGACCCGACCCAGCGGAATACCGGACGACATCGATGCCTTCCGCTCCTCGGTCAGCTTGCCGCCCATGATCTCGGTGTCGATCGGACCCGGCGCGATCACGTTGGTGCTGATGCCGTACGGGCCGAGTTCGCGCGCAGCACCATGGCACATGCCGATGACCGCGGCCTTCGCGGTGGCGTAGACGCCCTTGGAGAAGGTGCCGCCGCCGTCGAAGGCGGTGATCGAGGAGACGTTCACGATCCGGCCGGCGCGCTGCGGGATCATCCGGGCGGCGGCGGCCTTGATCATCAGATACGAGCCGGTCACGTTGACCGCCATCACCCGCTCGAAGGTCGCCGCGTCGCACTCGTGCAGCGGGATGGGGCAGGCGATGCCGGCCAGGTTGACCAGCCCGGCCACGGGTGGCAGGTTCGCGTCGATCTGCTCGTACGCCGCCGCGACCGACGCCTCGTCGGCAATGTTGGTCGGGATCGACAGCACGTCGGAGTGACCGGCCTCGCGCAGCTCGGCTTCGACCGTGGCCAGACCGTCGGCATTGATGTCGATCAGGGCTACCGACCAGCCGGCCTCGAGCAGGACCCGGGCCGTGACGCGGCCGATGCCGGCGGGCCCGCCCGCGCCGGTGACGACGGCAGTGCGCCTCGCCGGCAGCAGTCCGGTGGAGGTGGATTCGGAGGTCATCGTTGGTTCCTCGGTGTTCGGTCGCCCCCGGAGTTGGCGAAGGCGAGTCGGTCGACGGTGTTTCAGACGGCGGGAATGCTCAATCGATCAGGGACGACAAGATGTCGCGGATGTAGGCACGGTTCTTGCCGATGACAGTAATTCCGTCACTGCCGTAGTGCTCACACAAGAACGCGCCACGGAAGCCCAGCTCGAGAGCCCGGGAGATCGCGGCCCGATAGTTGATCAGGCCGAAGTCCATCGGCACCGGGAAAGTCATCACCTGACCGGTCGCCGGGTCCTCGTCGCGCAGGTAGTTCTTCACGTGCCAATAGTTGGTGTGCGGCAGCAGCTTCTCGAACATCTCCGCCACCGGCTCCAACGGGCGATGCAGCCGGACGAAGTTGCCGATGTCGGGATTGAGTCCGCAGGCCTCGTGATCGACCTCCTCGAGGAACCGCACCGCGCCGTCGGCCGTGCCGACATAGGTGTCCTCGTACATCTCCAGGGTGATCTGCTGCCCATTACTCTGCGCGTGCTCGGCCAGTTCGCGGATCAGCGACGCCGCCCGTGCCCGGGCCTCGGCCGACTCGTCGTCATGCCAGCCGTCCGCCAGCCAGAACCACAGCGCCTGCTGCTGCGCCGGGGTGAGGTCCTGGAAGAAGCCGAAGCTGACCAGCGGGATGCCGAGCTCGGCGGCCTTGTCCAGCACCCGGTGGCTGTACGCCAGATACTCCGCGCCCCGGGCCGGGTCCATCACGCTGCGGCGCGAGGTGGAGATCGCCGGAATGGTCAGGCCGACGTCGTCCAGCACCGCCTTGAACTCGGTCAGCCGATCAGCCTCGAGATCGCCGACCCGCACCCAGGTGTCGGTCGGGTCGACCTCGGTGAAGCCGAGCCGCCGGACCAGCCGCAGGTGCTTGGCCCACTCCTCCGGTGCCGCGTCGTGGATCGGCCCGCCGGCGGAATCGGTGCTGCCGAAGGGCAGCATGGCGGCCGCGATCGGCCAGCTCTCAGCGGTGTACGGGGCAGCAGTGGACATTGGACGACGTATTCCTCTCGGACTGAGCAGGGTCGGTGACTGATGGTGCAGCTGCTAGCCGGGTGCGGGCCCGAGTTCGGTGAGCAGCTCGCCCAGCCGGGCGTACGCCTTGTTCCGGTACGCCACCAACGGCGAGGAATCCCCGGCCGGAGTGACGAATCCGCCGCCCTGCTTGACCCCGAACCGGCCTTCGTTCACCAACTCGGTCAGTGCCGCCGGCGCGCTCAGCCGCTCGCCGTAATGGCGTTCCAGGGTCCGGAAACCGTCCACGTACACATCCAGTCCGGCCATGTCTGCGATCGCGAACGGGCCGAAGAACGGGAGTCGGTAGCCGAATGTCGTCCGGACGATGATGTCAATGTCCTCCGGAGTCGCTACGCCTTCGGCGACGAGGTCGATCGCTTCCTTCAGCAGCACGTACTGCAGCCGATTGAGCACGAATCCGGCCGAGTCGTTGACTCGCGCCGACAGCTTGCCGGTGCGCGCCACGAGCTGCTCGGCGGTCTGCACCGCAGACTCACCGGTGGCGCTGTGGGCGATCAGCTCCACGCCCGGGATGAATGGCGCCGGGTTGGAGAAATGGATTCCCAGGAACCGCTCCCGATGGGTCAGCGACTCCGCCAGGTCACCGATCGGGATCGTCGAGGTGTTGGTGCCGATCACCGCGTCCACCCGGGCCGCCTGCTCGATGTCGGACAGCACCGGGCCCTTGACCTCGGGCCGCTCCAGCACTGCCTCTTCGATCAGATCCGCGTCGGCGACGGCTTCGGCCAGTGAAGCTGCCGCGCTCAGATTGGCCCGGACGAGATCTGCTGACCCCGGTTCGAACAGGCCCTCATCCTCGAACTCCTGCGCTTCGAGGCGCAGCCGGCGCAGCTGGGCTTCGGTCCGCTCCCGATCGAGGTCGGCAATCACCACGTCGAAACCCGCCATGGCGAGCACCTGGGCAATACCGCCACCCATGTAACCAGCGCCGATGACTGCGACGCGATCGATCGTGCCAGGCACCTCGGGGGACCTTCCGCTCGGCAAGCTCGCCAGTGCGCCGAACGGTCACGCTTGCGACTGTGCCGGCGTCGGAACTGGAAAAGAAGTTCCGTAGCTCAAAACCTATAGGATCGATGAAAGATGATCAAGAGGCTCTTTGCCGAGCGGCGCGATTCAGCGAGCGCACACGATTTAGACTGTGCGGATGACGGTCAGCACGGCCAGTGGGCCGCCCCGACTCGAACGGCGAGCACTGCGGGACAGCGTGTACGACCTGGTCTTGAACATGCTGCTGGACGGCACCTTCCAACCGGACGACAACCTCAGCATCGACGGGCTCGCGCGTGACCTCGGGGTGTCGCCCACCCCGATCCGAGAGGCTCTGGTGCATCTGGAGCACACCGGACTCGTTACTCGGACCGCGCTGCGCGGCTATCGCGTGGCACCACCGTTCAGCCCGGAGCAGATCGGCCAGTTGGTCGATGCCAGGGCAATTCTCGAACTCGGCGCGCTCGAGCACGCACTGGAACGGCGCGCCTCCTTGGCGCCGACCCTGCAGGAGGCCCACGACCAGCACCGGCGAGTGATCGACGAGTTGGAGGCACGACCCGAGGAAGCCCTGGTCGGCGACACCCGGGTAGCCAGCTACCGCCGGTATTTCGATGCCGACTGGGGCTTTCATCTGGTGATCATGCGACATGCCGACAATCCGTTCATCATCCAGATGGCGGAATCGCTCGGTGCTCATGTGCACCGGCTGCGCCAGTCCGTCGGGCTTGGCTCGACCGACTGGGAGGACGCATCGGCCGAGCATGCCCGGATCGTCGAGGCGATCAACTCAGGAGCCCCGGCGAAGGTGGTCAAGCAAGCAATGCGGGACCATCTGGAAGCCGTCCGGGAACGGTCGATCGCCGACAGTCAGCTGATCACAGGGACCGGAGAAGGGCCGCTCGCACACGAACTATAGGATCGATCCTGGCCTAAATTGCCTGGACGGCTTGGGCAGGACCGCGTCGAGGAGGACTGCATGGCCTGGGTATGCAACGATCCGACCGAGTTCACCGATGAGATGGTGGACGGGTTCGTCGAGGCGAGCCGACGATGGGTGGCCAGGGCGCCCGGCGGGGTCATCCGGAGCACCCGGTCTGTCACGCCGCAGGTGGCCGTGGTGATCGGCGGCGGTTCCGGTCACTTTCCCGCGTTCGGCGGACTCGTCGGGCCAGGGCTGGCGCACGGCGCCGCGATGGGAAACGTCTTCGCCTCGCCGTCGGCACAGCAGGTCTACGACATCGTCAAGGCGGTCGAACGGGGCCGCGGGGCCGTGCTGTCGTACGGGCAGTACGCCGGTGACGTGCTGAACTTCGACCAGGCGCAGGACCGGCTGCGAGCTGAGGGCATCGACGTGCAGACCGTGCTGGTCCGCGACGACATCGCCAGCGCTCCGCCCGAGGAGGCCGACCGGCGCCGTGGGATCGCCGGAGATCTGCCGGTGTTCAAGATCGCCGGGGCCGCCGCCGAGCGCGGCTACGACCTGGCGCGGGTGGTGGAACTGGCCCAGCGCGCCGCCGACCGGGTGTTCACGCTCGGCGTCGCGTACTCAGGCTGCACGCTGCCCGGCGCCAACGCTCCCCTGTTCACGGTTCCCCCCGGCCGGATGGCCATCGGACTCGGCATCCACGGCGAACCGGGGATCGAAGAGGTCCCGCTGCCGACCGCCGACGGATTGGCCGAACTGCTGGTCGGGCGGTTGTTGGCCGAGGCGCCGGTTCCTGCCGAGGGAGCCCGCGTGGTGCCGTTCGTGAACGGACTCGGCGCGGTGAAGTCTGAGGAGTTGTACGTCGTCTATCGTCGGGTCGCCCGGCTGCTCGCCGACGCCGGTGTCGAGGCGGTGTCACCGGAGGTCGGCGAGTTCTGCACCAGCTTCGACATGGCCGGGCTGTCACTCACCCTGTTCTGGCTGGACGACGAACTGGCCGAGTTGTGGGCCGACCCGGTCGACACGGTCGGCTTCCGCCGCGGCGGTGCGGTGGCCGGCGATCTCGAGACCGTCGAGGACGTGGTCGCGGCTGCCGTGAGTGGGGCCGCCGCGATCCCGGCCGGTGCCCCGGCGTCCCAGGTGACCGCCGTCGTGGTCGGTGACGCCCTGCAAGCCATCCGCGTAGTCATCGACGAGAACGTCGAAGAATTGGGCCGGATCGACGCGGTGGCCGGCGACGGCGACCACGGGATCGGCATGCAACGCGGTGCCCGGGCCGCGGCACAGGCGGCCGAGGCCGCCCAGGAAGCCGGCGCCGGCGCGCGTACCGTCCTGCTGCAGGCAGCAGAAGCCTGGAGCGCTCGCGCGGGCGGTACCTCGGGGGTGCTCTGGGGATTGGCGTTGCGCACCGTCGCAGAGCAGCTCTCCGACGAGTGTGCCGCCACCGCCGGGGACGTGTCCGCCGGTGTGACCGCTGCGGCACAGGCGATCCAGGACTTCGGCAAGGCGAAGGTCGGCGACGCGACCATGGTCGATGCGCTGGTCCCGTTCGCCGCCACCTTGGCCGAGCGGGTCGGGGCCGGCGACCGGCTGGCCGCTGCGTGGCCGGTGGCCGCTGTCGCTGCCCGGGAAGGTGCCGACTCGACCGCCGACCTGATCCCGACCATGGGCCGCGCCCGCACTCATGCCGAGAAGAGTCTCGGCACCCCGGATGCAGGGGCGTTGTCGCTGGCTATGATCGCCGAGGCCGTGGGCCGGGTGCTGAGCGAAAGGAGCGCAGATGAGTGACGGACTTCGACTCGTGGTCGGCTCCGACAGCGCAGGCTATGAGTACAAGGAGCAGATCAAGCAGGATCTGAAGGCCGATCCGCGGGTGGCCTCGGTGGTCGATGTCGGGGTGGATGCCGATGGCGACACGAACTATCCCTCGGTGGCGATCAGTGCCGCGACGATGATCGCCGACGGCCAGGCCGACCGCTCGATCCTGATCTGCGGCACCGGTCTCGGAGTGGCCATCGCCGCCAACAAGGTCAAGGGCATCCGGGCCGTGACCGCCCACGATTCGTTCTCGGTCGAGCGATCGATCCTCAGCAATGACTGTCAGGTGCTGTGCATGGGGCAGCGAGTGATCGGCCGCGAGCTGGCCCGGCGACTGGCGCGGGAATGGCTCGGCTACACCTTCGACCCGAACTCGTCCTCGGCGCCGAAGGTCGGAGAGATCTGCGCGTACGAGGAAAGCTGACCGGCGTGGCTGCTGACCGGCCGGTTCGGCGCTATCTGATCGGGATGAGCACGAAGATGTACTTCGGCCATGCCCGAACCCTCCAGTGGTGTCGGGGGGTGGTCGAGTTGAGTCGTGCGCACCCCGCCGTGCTGGAGGGCCGCGCTGAGCTGTTCGTGCTGCCGAGCTTCTTGTCCGTCGCCGAGGTCGTTTCGCTGTTGGACTCGGCCGGATCGGCGGGAGCGCACTGGTCGGTCGGAGCGCAGGACGTGTGTTGGGCCGAGGAGGGCGCCTACACCGGTGAGGTCAGCGCAGCACAGTTGGCGGAGGTCGGCGTTCGCTGTGTCGAGGTCGGTCACGCGGAGCGGCGGCGACTGTTCGGCGAGGACGACGATGTGGTCGCGGCGAAGACCGCAGCGATCCTGCGACACGGGCTGACGCCGGTGCTCTGCATCGGCGAGACCGAACTCATGGATTCTGCGGCGGCGGTCGAGGTATGCCTGGCTCAGATCACTGCTGCGTTGGGGCCGGCGAGGGCAACTGGTTGTTTCGGTCGGGTCGTGGTGGCGTACGAGCCGGTCTGGGCCATCGGCGCCTCCGAGCCCGCGAGTGTGGAGCACATTGTCGGAGTCTGTGGCCCGTTGCGGGCGGCATTGGCTTCGGATCCCGACTACGTCGGGGATGTGATCTATGGCGGCAGCGCCGGACCTGGCTTGCTGCGCAAGGTCGGCGAGCAGGTCGACGGCTTGTTCCTCGGGCGGTTCGCCCACGATCCGCAGGCGATCAGGGGCATTCTCGACGACGTACTGGCTCTGGCGACCTGACCGCGCTCGGCGCTTGGTTGCCGCGGGCTTGCCTACTTCTGCCTTCCCGTACGGGGCCGGTGATCGTTTGCGACCCGTGGGCGCAAGACGAGACGCGCTAAGGCGCCAGCCATGACCGTTTGCGACCCATGGGCGCAAGACGGCGCGTACGGAGACATAGCCGGTGATCGTTTGCGACCCAGGGGCGCAATAGGAGGCAACGGCGCAGGCGTCACGCGCGGCTCTGAGCGACTCGGGTCCCGTAGAGATGTGAGTCTGCGAACCCCTCGGCAGCCAGCGCCGGCCCGACGATGATCACCGCGGCCATGGTCAGCCCTGCGTCCTCCACCTGATCGCCGATGTCGGCCAGCGTCCCGCGGAGCACGAGTTCATCGGGTTGGCTGGCCCGCGAAACCACGGCCGCTGGGCACTGGGCACCGTAGAAGGGGACCAGCCGGTTTGCCAGTTCGCGGGTCCGCCGGATCGCCAGATGAAGCACGAGAGTGGCGCCCGAGGCAGCCAGTAGTTCCAGTTCCTCGGACGCCGGCATGGCGGTCGAGGCTGCTTGGGCTCGGGTGAGGATCACCGTCTGTGCCAGTTCCGGCACTGTGAGTTCCCGGCCGATGATGGCCGCCGCCGCCGCGTAGGCCGGGACGCCGGGGGTGACGTCCCAGGGAACCCCCGCTCGATCCAGCCGCCGTGCTTGCTCGGCCAGAGCGGAATAGATGGAGGGGTCGCCGGAGCAGAGCCGCGCGACATCATGTCCTTCGCGGTGAGCGGAAACCAAGTGCTCGGTGATCTGGTCCAGCGACAACGTCGATGAATCGATCAACCGCGCACCGGGCGGACAGTGCGACAACACCTCGGCATCCAGATAGGTCCCGGCGTAGACACAGACGTGCGAACTCGCGATGAGTCTGGTCGCGCGCAGAGTCAGCAGATCCGCCGCTCCGGGGCCTGCACCAATGAAGTGCACGGTCACAACAAACTGCCTCCCCGCGCCACCGACCACTGCACTACCGGGCGGGCCGGCTTCCAGCCGTGCAGGGCGCCCAAGGGTTCCAGCCGCTCGACGCCGATCCGGACCAGCTCGCCGCCATAACGCTGCCAGACCTGAAGCAGGATCTGTTCGGTCTCGACGGTCACGGCATGCGCGACCAGTCGACCGCCCACAGGCAGGCGCTCCCAGCAGCGATCGAGCAGCTCGATGGTTGCTCCCCCACCGACGAAGATCGCGTTCGGTTCGGGAAGTTCGGCCAGGTTCTCCCCGGCATCGGCCGTGATCACCTGAACACCCGGCACTCCGAGCCTGGCGGCATTGGCGGCGATCCGGGCAGCCCGCTCGGGGTGACGCTCGACGGCGATCGCGCGGCAGGTCGGATCGGTTCGCGCCCACTCGATCGCGATCGAACCAGCACCCGCCCCGAGATCCCACAGCAGTTCACCCGGAACGGGAGCCAGGCGAGACAAGGCGGAGGCGCGCAGGTCACGTTTGGTGAGCTGGCCGTCGTGGTCGAAGGCATCGTCGGGCAGACCAGGTGTTGCAGCCAGGACGCGAGCTCCATCGGCCAGTCGGCACTCGATGGCGACGATGTTGAGCGCCGGCACCTCGGCCAGCGTCTGAGCCGCCTCGGCCGCAATCAAGGTCTGCGAAGTCTCGTCGTCAGTGCCAAGGTCGCCGAGCACTGTGAACACGCTCGGTCCATAGCCCGCATCGGTGACCAGTTCTGCCAATGGCGCTGGCGACTTTGACCCGGCGGAGAGAACGATTAATCGCCGCCCCGGGGCCAACTGACGACGTACCCGGGCGAGGTCTCGGCCGACCAGACTGACGACGCAGACCGACTCACTTGACCAGCCCATCCGCGCTCGCGCGAGGGCGACCGAGGACACCGCGGGATGGATGCGTACCGCCTCCGGGCCGAGCAACTCGATCAGGGTGGAGCCGATGCCCGAGACCAGTGGATCGCCGCTGGCCAACACGACAGTCCTGCGATCTCGGACCTGGTCCAGCAGCGTCGGCAGTCCGGGCTTGAGTGGACTCGGCCAGGTCAGCCGCTCGGCCTCCGGGTTCGCATCTGCCACCAGATCAAGATGACGTCGCCCGCCGATCAGCACTTCAGCCTCGATGATCAACCGGCGCGCCGACTCCCCCAGCTCGGGCCAGCCTCCGGCGGGGATGCCCACAACCTCCAGCCGGTCCACGGTCACGAGCGCAGCCTCTCGGAACGACGGATGGTGTGAAGGATCTGGTGCGAGGTCGCACCAAATCCTTCACGATCCTGGCGCAGACCTTGAGATCCGCCCAGCTCAGCGACCGCAGAGCGCGCAGCGAGACCAGTGAGCACGACCCTGACCCTATGTGAGCCGGTGTGGGATGATCGACGGCGGCGACAGGTGAGGAATCCAGGGCAGATCTGGAGCGGTCCCGCCACTGTGACACCGGGCATCTCTGCGAGAGGGTCGTCGGACGACGAGCCATCGAAGATCAGCGCGGCCAGCCAGAGCGTCCCTGCCGCCCGCCGCCCGACCAGCGGTGACTCGACGACAGCGGGCGTGGACACCCGCGAGGAGGCTCTCACCGATCGTGCGTACCTATCCGTTCTCTGCCGTCGTCGGCTCCGACGACATGGCCCTCGCCCTGGTGCTGACCTCGATCTCACCGGAGGTCGGCGGGGTGCTGGTGCGGGGCGAGAAGGGTACGGCGAAATCCACGATGGTCAGGGCACTCGCGGCCGTTCAGCCCGACCAGCTGGTCGTGCAGGGCTGTCGGTTCGCCTGCGATCCGGCCGATCCCGATCCGAGCTGCCCCGACGGCCCGCACACCGACATCGTGGCCGTCCCGCGACCGGCCCGGCTGGTGGAGCTGCCGGTGGGCGCGACCGAGGACCGGGTGATCGGCTCACTGGATCTGCAGCAGGCCCTCGGCTCGGGTCAGGTGTCCTACGAGCCCGGTCTGCTCGCCGCCGCGCATCGCGGGATCCTCTACGTCGACGAGGTGAACCTGCTGCACGACCACCTGGTCGACCTGCTGCTGGACGCCGCCGCGATGGGCCGCTCGACGGTCGAACGAGACGGGGTCTCGGTGGCCCACGCTGCCCGGCTCGTGCTGGTCGGCACCATGAACCCCGAGGAAGGCGAGCTGCGTCCGCAACTGCTGGACCGCTTCGGGCTCACCGTCGAGGTAGCCGCGCCGCGCGACCCCGCCTTGCGCTCGGAGGTCGTCCGCCGCCGGCTCGCCTACGACGCGAACCCAGCTGCCTTCGTCGCCCGGTTCGCCGAGCAGGAGGCCGAGTTACGGGATCGGCTTGCTGCCGCACAGCAGCGAATCGGCGGCGTACGGCTGTCGAACTGGGCTCTGGACAAGATCGCACACGTCTGCGCCGGATTCGAGGTGGATGGTATGCGGGCCGACATCGTCACCGCCCGGGCCGCGGTGGCCCATGCCGCCTGGCACGATCGGAGCGAGGTCACCCGGGCCGATATCCGAGCGGCCGCCCGGCTCGCCCTCCCCCACCGCCGCCGACGCAATCCGTTCGATGCTCCCGGGCTGGAGGAGGAACTGCTGGACCGGCTGCTCGGTGACGACGACATCGAGCCGGATCCCGAGCCCGAGCCGCCGTCTCCGGAACCCGACCAGGCACCGGACGACGACAGCACGCCGCCGAATGAGACGCCGCAGACCGACGCTGCCTCGAACGATCAGGCCGACCCTGTGGACACGCCGCCGGAACCACCCAAGTCGGAGCAGGACGCCCCCAGCGAGCAAGAGCAGCCGGTGCCGACGGGACGGGATGGCGGGGAAAATCGAGAACTGCAAGTGCATGAGCCAGGCCAGCCCTATCGCGCCCGGCTGCTGACCGCCCGCGGCACCGGCTCCGGCGAGGCGGGCCGGCGGAGTCGCGCCCTGACCAGCGTCGGGCGGACCGTCGG
>JASGEZ010000048.1:0-45492 GCA_047605905.1 Microlunatus sp. | reverse complement strand
GCGGCAGTCCTTTGGGTAGTGAATTGTGGTAAATCCATTTTCCCAAAAGGGCTGCCGTGCGTCAGTTTAGACACGCACTTCAGGTGTTATTGTTTTGGTCCGGTTCGGGTGGCCAGAATAAGCCTCCCTGCATCACTACCGCCGAACCCCAGCTGAGGCATGAAGCCCCGTTGTCTCCCAACTTGTAGTTTTGTAGCAAAACTACAAGAATCCTCGCTGTGACCAGAGCAGTCGAACCGGCCGTCGCGGTGGCCGACGCCGTACGTGCGGTGAGTCGAGCCGCCGTCTGTGCGACCCGGGCGGCCAAAGGCCTGCCGGCGCTGCCGGAGGCCCAGGTCGCGGTCCTGCACACTCTCCGCGCCTCCCCCTCCCTCACTCCGGCCGAACTCGCCGAGAAGCTGGGCTTGGCGCGACCGACCGTCAGCAACCTGCTGCGCGATCTGGAGTCGGCCGGCTTGGTGGTGCGGGAACGATCCGAGGTCGACCGCCGCTCGGTGACCTTGACCATCACCGACCGCGCCCGTGAGGTGCAGGACGCCTTCCAACGCGGTCGGGTCGAGGTCATCTCAGCTGCCTGGTCAGCTCTCGACGAGAGTGAACGAGACGCCCTGGTCACGGCCACGCCAGCCTTGCGTCGTCTCGCCGACCTGCTCCAAATCAGTCAGCTCCAGGTCAGTCAGCACCAAGCCAGTCAGCACCAAGCCAGTCAGCACCAAGCCAGTCAGCGTCAAGCCGATCAGCGTCAAGCCGATCAGCAGGCTCCTGGTGACAACGCATGACAGCCGCCTCGCGCACCTCGGCTCCGGCGAGTGACGCCGACTACGCAGCGTTGCCCGGCCCCGGCGGACGACCGTCCAAGCTGCCCGCGCTGAACGCCAAGTCCTGGACGCTCAAGGTGGCGCTCTCCCAGCGTCCGTGGAGTTTCGTCGCCTCCATCGCCTTGGCGGCCGCCTTCGTGTGCAACGGCCTGACCCCCGTGGTGGTGGGCAATGCCGTGGACGAGGCCATCGCCACGTCGTCGCTGAGCCGGCTGGGATTCTGGATCCTCGTGCTAGCGGGTCTGTATCTGGTCGCCATCGCCGTGAACTGGATCGCCCGCTTCATGCTGGTCCGCAGTCAGCAGCTGGTCAGCCACGACCTGCGCACCCTGGTCACGGATCGAATCCAGGATCCGCGCGGGTTCGCGGGCCGGGAACGCTCCGCCGGCAGTCTGCTGCTGATCGCCTCCGCCGACACCCAACGGGTCGGAGAGATCGTGATGATGACGGTGATGCCGGTGGCCGAGGCCGCGTCGATCACGTACGGCGCGATCATGATGTACACCATCAACCCTTGGCTCAGCCTCGCCACCCTGGTCGGCGGGCCGCTGATGGTGATCGTCGCCCTGCGCGTCGGTCGCCCGTTGCAACGCCGGTCCGTCGTACGCCAGCAGGCCGTCGCCCAGGCCGCTGCCACCGCGGCAGATGTAGTCCAGGGACTGCGCATCCTCAAAGGACTGGGCGCGATCGTCACGGTCCGCGGCCGCTACGACCAGGAGTCCGGCACCGCGTACGCGAGAACGGTCGAGGCCAACGCGGCCGAGGCACGTCTCAACGGTGCCACCGATGCCACCGGAGCGATCTTCGTCGCCGGCCTCGGCATCGCCGCCGGCGTGCTCGCCCTCCACGGGATGGTCACGATCGGCCAGCTCATCACCGTCGTCGGCCTGACTCAATTCCTGATCACCCCGATGACCATGCTCGGCAGGAACCTGGCCTCGCGCTGGGCCTCGGCGGAGGCGTCCGGCCAACGGATCCGTGAGGTACTCAACGCCGGCTTCGAACGCACCGGTGAGGTAGATGCCGCCCGGACCAGCCACTTCATCGACGCGTTGCCCACCGGCCTCACGGTCGTCCGCGGTGTCGATCATGAACTCATCTCCCGGCTGGAAACACTCCCTCGGACCCGAGTGATCGTCGCTCCGCATGCCGCCGATCTGTTCGACGGGAGTGTCGCGGACAACGTGTTCCCCGACCGTGCGGTCGCCGAGCAGGCGCTCAGTGTCGCTTGTTGCGACGACATCCCCGAGGGTCCCGACAAGCGCGTCGGCGAAAGCGGGCGAATGTTGTCCGGTGGTCAGCGTCAGCGCGTGGCCCTGGCCCGCGCGGTTGCCTTCAACCCCGAAGTCCTCGTCCTCCAGGATCCGACCACGGCCGTGGATTCGGTGACCGAGCAGAACATTGCCGAACGACTGTCCCGCCAACGCGCCGGCAAGATCACGCTCGTGGTCAGCGAGGCTCCGGCCTGGCACGCCGTGGCGGCGAACCATCTGAGCATGGCCGACTTGCGCGCGCTCACCGACGAGTTGACCGGGGAGGCGGGCCAGTGAGCGCGACGAGTACGAGTGCCGCCGCCTCCCCGACCAGCCAGGCGTTGCGCTTTCCCCTCGCCACCCTGGGGCAGGTCCGGCGTGAGGTGGGACGCCAGCTGCGCCGGATCTCCCACGCGCGGCGGTGGTTCCTGCTGGCAGTGGTGTTGCTGAGTCTGGGTGCGTACGCCACCGTGCTGGTGCCTCAGTTGATGGGTCAGATCGTCGACCTGGTGTCGGGCGTCGGAGCCGCGGCTCCGATGTGGCAGATCGGCGTCGAGTTGGTCGCCCTGTCCGTCGCCGGTGCGGCGATGAGTGCGGCGGGCTTCTACCTGGTGGCACGGCTGTCCGAACGCGTCATCGCCAATCTGCGCCAGGACATGGTCGGGACCGCCCTGGGACTTCCCACCCACCAGGTCGAGGACGCCGGTGCCGGCGACCTGGTCAGCCGAGCCACGGACGATGTCGCGGAGCTGTCGGCGGCAGTCACCGAGACCCTGCCGACCCTGTCCACCTCACTGTTCTCGATCGTCGCCACCGTGATCGCGCTGTTGACGCTGGACTGGTACTTCCTGCTCATCCCGGTCGTGGTCACGCCGGTGTACTACGTCGCCGCGCGCATGTATCTCGCCCGGGCCCCGCAGCGGTACGCCGCCGAACGCGCCGCGATGGCGGAACGGGCGCGTCGGGTGCTCGAGGCCATCCGCGGTCGCGCGACCGTACGGGCGTTCTCGATGGAGAGGCGGATGCACACCGAGATCGAGAACGCCTCGTGGAGCGTGGTCCGCAAGGGAATCACGGCACGCACCACCATGCTGGTGCTCAACACCTGGACTCTCGGCATCGAGCTCCTGATGCTCGGGCTCGCGTTGTCGGTGGGCTACTACCTGGTGTCGGCCGATGCCGTCACGGTCGGCGAGGTGACAGGTGCGGTGCTGATGATCATCCGGCTGCGCGGGCCGGTGAACATGTTGATGCGGGTGCTCGACCTGGTCCAGTCCGGGTACGCCTCGCTCACCCGCATCGTCGGTGTCGTGGCCGATCCACCCGTACCGGTGCCGGACATCGGTGCCGGCACGCCGCAAGGACGGGTCGAGCTGCGCGACGTCAGCTTCAGCTACGGCGGCAGCTGGGCGGTACGCAACGTCAACCTGACCATCAACCCGGGCGAGACCGTGGCCATCGTCGGAGCTTCCGGCGCCGGAAAGACGACCGTAGCGGCGCTGTTGGCCGGTCTTCGGGTGCCCGACAAGGGCGAGGTGCTCGTTGACGGATATCCGGTGTCCCAGCTCTCCGACAGCGAACGGATCGCCCGGATCGCCACAGTGAGTCAGGAGGTGCACGTCTTCTCCGGGACCCTGCGTCAGGACCTGACCCTGGCCAAACCCGACGCCACCGACGCGGAGCTCCTGTCGGCGCTCGACCGCGTCCATGCCCACGCGTGGTTCGACCGTCTCCCGTCGGGCCTGGACACCGTGGTCGGGTCCCGGGGCCTCCAGCTGGAACCGGTCGCCGCCCAGCAGCTGGCACTGGCCCGTCTGCTGCTCCTCGACCCGGCGGTCGTGGTGATGGACGAGGCCACCGCCGAGGCCGGCTCGGCCGGAGCCGAAGCGCTGGAGGACGCCGCCGACGAGGTGACCCACGGCCGTTCGGCGCTGGTGGTGGCACACCGCCTCAACCAGGTCTCCCAGGCCGACAACATCCTGGTGATGAGTCACGGCGAGATCGTCGAACGAGGCACCCACGACCAGCTGCTGGCCCGCGGTGGCATCTATCACGGTCTCTGGTCGGCCTGGAGTGCCGGGCGCCGCGAGCTCGACGCCGACCCCGTCTGACCCAGCGACCCTTTCAGTCCGTACGTGATCACGTACGCTAGTGATGGAGGTGTAGGAAATGACTGCTGTGAGCGCGACGGCCGCCCGTGCAAACCTGTATCGCCTGATTGACCAGGTCAACGAGGAGTCCGAGCCGGTAACCATCACAGGACAGCGCGGCAACGCGGTGCTGATCAGCGAGGATGACTGGCGCGCCATCCAGGAAACCCTGTTCCTGGCGAGCGTCCCCGGCTTCACGGAGTCGATCAGACAGGCCCGCGCCGAGAGCGTAAGCGAAGGCTCGGACGAGCTCGACTGGTGAACACCTGGCGCCTGGTGTACTCAAAGGCGGCACAGAAGGACGCCCAGAAACTGGCGGCGTCAGGGCTGAAACGAAAAGCCCAGGATCTGCTGGCCATCATCGAGGAAGATCCGTTCGCGACGCCGCCTCGCTATGAGAAGTTGGTGGGCGATCTGGCTGGTTGCTACTCACGGCGGATCAACATCCAGCATCGACTCGTCTACGAGGTTTTACCGGAGGAACACGTCGTGCGCGTCCTGCGCATGTGGACTCACTACGAGTAGCCAGGCTGCATCCCATCAACTGCACTACTCACGTTGCTCTCACCAGACAAATGCTCCCGCCGGCGCAGGCTCCGCAGGAGCCGGTCACCTGTACTGCAACGCGGCTGCCGCGATGCCGGCAGCTTCGGCCGTCACCGTCGCCAGCGGCCGTCCGTCGGCGACTCCCCGCAGCACCAGGGTCAGTGCCTGCAGCCGGTCCGGCCAAGCGATCGCCTGCAGATCCAGCACCGCCTGAGCACCGAATCCGAGCTGTCCGATCTGCCAGGACAGCAGCGCTCGCAACGAGGTGAACCGGCTCGCCTGCCACAACCGGTACGCCGAACCGGTCGCGGTGCCGACCACCCGGGAGTCGCGCGCGTAGGCCCGATGGAGAAGCTCGAGGTACGCCGAGAGCTGCTCGCGTTCCGCCTCCGGTTCGGGCAATCCCTGGCCGGCGGCCTCGGCCGCCGATGGAGCGGGAGCCAGCTCGACGAGCGAGCGTCCGGCCTCTCCGGGTAGCACCGCTCGTACGATCGCGGGCCGGATCTGGTCGACCGTCAGATCGTAGAATCCTCCGGCGTTGACGGTGTCGGAGCGCCGCACCGGTCGGGTCGCCATCGCCGCGCGCCCCAGGGTGAGGTCGGCGGTGAACGCCAGCCAGCCTGCGGCCAGCGCTTTGTCGGAGATGAAGGCGCTGGCCGTGATGGTCGAGACGTTTCCGGGTGTCAGCCAGATGTCGTTGGGGAGCACGGGTATCCCGTGCGGCGGCAGGTCGATCAGTGGACGATCCAGCCGCTGCGCCTTCTCCGGCTCCGGCGGAGTGCCGTCGGCGATCTCGCGAAGTTGGTTCAGCAGGCTCTGGAATCGGACCCGCTCCGGGCGGACCATCGCCTCGATCCGTTTCGACAACGACATCGGCAACCGGCGCAGCAGGTCCTCCGCGACGGCACCGAAGGCCAGCTCTGCCACCTCGAGCGGCGCCCGCATCACCGGTCGTCGCCAGCCGCTGACGACCGCAGGATCGCGGTCCGCCGCTCGGCGCAGTAGGTCCGTCAGGTCCTCCCGACTGATCAGCCCGTCGAGGTCGCCGGCCGGTGGCAGCGGGATGGTCTGCACCCGGGCCTGATAGCCGCCGTCGGCTCGCCGGTGGACCTTGCTCAACCGGACCACGCCGATCACCTCGTACGTGATCGCCTTGGCCTCCGGATCGGAGCCGCACGCTCGTACGAGGAGACCGGTCCCTCCCTCGATTGCCATCCCCACCCACACTGCGTACCGGTGCCGGGAGACCTCCGGCCACGCCGCGGCGGGCGGTGTGGTGGTGGTTCGTTCACCGATGACGAGGTTGACGTCCTCGTTGAAGTGCACCGGCATCGGCAGCCGCAGAGCGGCCGAAGAGTTCGCAGCCGTGGAGACGTCGACCAGTTCGACCAGGTCCTGGACGTCCGCTCGCTCACCGAAGTCCTCTGGGCGTGGACGGAGCAGCTCAGGTAGCTGCGCGATGTTCAGCGGCTTCACGCGCCACCTCTGGGCCGATTCGCCCGATGCGAAGTCCATCACCAGGCTCGCGGTGTCTCGGCGGATCTTGACGCACACCACGTCCCAGGCCTCCCCGTCGGGCCCGCGGGTCACATCGCGCAGTTGCTCGTAGAGATCGTCGTTCTCCGGTGGTTCGGTCGGCACCGGTGGCCCTGACTCGGTGTACCGGTAGGCGGTGGTCGCGCAGCGATCGTCGGCCACCTCGGCGACCAGTGAGAACGTGTCCCATTCCGGGTCGTCCAGTTCCGCGAGCGCCAAGATGTCGGACGCGATGGTCCGCGTGAGGTCAGCCACCGTGGCGGACGGATCGTTGTCCTGTTGTGGGCGTTCTCCCGGAAGGAACCGGAGCGACTCGGCCAGCAGGGCCAAGGCCGTGTGCTCCGGATCCACTCGCCACGGGTCGGCATCCCGGCCGGACAGGAAGGTCAGCCGCACGTTGGTGGTGTCTCGACCGAGCTTCACCAAGACCACGTCCCACGGCCTGCCGTTGGCGGCAAAGGTTTTGGCATGGAGGTTCCGGAACAGTTCGTCGCGCTCCGGTACTGCGGTCGGCATCGGCGGCCCCGATTCCCCATACCGGAAGGCCAGGACCTTGACAAACCCATCCGAGACGTCGGCCACCATCGAGTAGGTGTCCCAATCCGGCTCGCTCAACTGCGGCAGACTCCGAATCTCGGCCGAGATCTCCCGCACGAACGTGGCGATGGCGGCCCTGGGGACGTTTCTGTCCGCCGTCGCCTCGTTGAACAACTCGCGGAAGGTCGCCTCGTCCACATCGGGATCAACCACCAGCCAGTCTCGGGTGTTGTTTCCCTGGTAGATCGTTCCGAGGTTCTGCGCGACCAGCTCCGCCGCGCGATTCTCGTCGAACAAGAAGACGACCCTGTCGTCCTTGACCATGGCGCACATGACGCCATCGACACTCAGACTGTCACCGGTGGAGGCGACACCGTCTTGCGGCAGTGCATCCCATACCAGCTGCTCGTAGAGGGGCAGATGATCCATTCGCTCATCATCGCAATCCAGCAGGTCATCCGCTTCACCGCGCTGGACCATAATGTCTGGGTGCGCGCAGCGGTCCGCAGCGCGAACCGATCCCCGACACCGAATCGACTGCCGCGTTCACGGCAATGTTCCGCGAGGCCGCTGAACCCCCGCCAATACGCGGCGTGTCCTAGCGGTGCTGCTCGTCGCCGAGTGGCTTTACCTCGATTGGGCGACGAAAGCAACCCAACCGTTCCCGGAGAGCTTCGTGCACGCTGACTGGATCTGCACGACTACCCCGAGTTCCACGAACTCGTCGGCTTCCTCCGAACCGAGCTTGACCGGGTCGGCCCCGCACAACAAGCACTCGCCGAGGACTTCTTCGCGCGAGCCGTGGCCGTCGAGCTCGCGTTCTTCGACGCCAGCTACGCGTACCCGCTGGAGGCCACTAATCACACTTTCTGGTTTAGTGTGATTAGTATGTGGCGTATGGTCACGGATCGCGAAGACCACGCCCACCCACCATGTCCGGTGCCACCCCTCGGGCGCGTTGAGGGCTATTGGGTGGCCGAGAATGATGGGACAGCATCGCGATCGGCGATGGCCGCGGCATCCGGTCCCTACTTCTCCACAGTGCCGGCCACCATTGCTCGATTGCAGGTAGACCTCCCCGCCGACTTGGCCGCTGATGCCGAGGAGGCAGCCTTTGAGCTGACCCGATTCGACACGCATGCCCGCGCACGGCTCGGTAGCGACAGCCCCAGCCTGGGCCCGATGAGTGCGATCTTGCTGCGCACCGAGTCCGCATCCTCGTCACAGATCGAGAATCTGACCGCGGGGGCACGACAACTGGCGCTCGCTGAGATCGGGCAGTCCACCTCAGACAACGCCGAGATGGTCACCGCCAACGTCCGAACCATGGAGGCGGCACTGCGCCTCGCCGACCACCTCGACGAGGAAGCCATCTTCGCCATGCACCGCGAGTTGCTGCATCGCCAGCCCGGTTGGACAAAGCACGCCGGCAGGTATCGGGACAGGCTGGTATGGGTCGGAACGAGCAGTATTACTCCGCGCGGCGCCGCGCACGTCGGCCCCCAGGCGGAGCTGGTGCCCGCCGGGATCACCGACCTGGTGAGGTTTGCGCAGCGACAGGACCTGCAAGTCGTGGCCCAGGCCGCCATCGCGCACGCCCAGTTCGAGACGATCCACCCCTTCTCCGACGGCAACGGACGCACCGGCCGGGCATTGGTGCACGCGATGATTCGAGCCAAGGGTTTGGTGCGCTCCACCACCGCACCCATCTCGGCCGGCCTGTTGATCAACACGACGGGCTACACCGATGCACTCGGGGCTTTCCGTGCCGGCGACGCTCGGCCCATCATCGAGCGGTTCTCGGAGGCGTCTCGGTTCGCGGCCAGATCCGGTTCTCAGCTGGTCGATGACCTTGCGGTCCAGATCGATGAGGGATCCGAGGCTCTGCGCACCGCGAAGACCCGCCCGCAGGCCGTGGCCTGGCGAGTGCTCCCCCATCTGGTCGCTCAACCCGTTGTCAACGCCCGCTATCTGACCGACCACTTCCGGATGAGTCCTCAGACCGCCCAGCGCGCGCTGGCTCAACTGTCCGAGGCCGGCGTATTGACCGAGAGGACCGGCATGAAACGCGATCGCGTCTGGCAGCACTCCGGAATCCTGACCGTGCTCGACAGCTACGCGGCCGGGCTACAAAGACACTGAACGCCACCCGAATTCAGTGTTTGAGACCGATCTACAGCCAGTGGCGTTGGCCACGACTCCACCATGCCTCTCTCGCCCCTCGCTCGCTCGCGCCGCCGCTGCCCTCCCCAGTCGTCATTCCCGCTCCTCCTGCCGCGCTGCTTACTGGCCACTCTCAGGTCTTCTCATGGCTTCGCTAGCCCGCCACTCAGCAGCTTCGGCGAGTTCGTTGTATTCCAGAAGATGCTGTCCCGCTACATCGGCGAGAAGATCGCGGACCTCTGCCGGAGTGGCGTAGAAGAACTCTCGAGCATTGTTGATCCTGTTGACTTTGCGGTCGGCTAGCCGCTGGTGAAGTTGGGTCTCCAGAGTCACAGCGTCGTCGCTGAAGACAAGCGCGTGGACGTCGAAACGGAACGGCACAGAGGCATCCCCGAGCTCGCGCACCCGGTCCATTGGCTCGAGTCGCCGCGTCAGCCCGATTTTGACCATGCGCTCGCCGAAGGATCCGAGGTTAGAGATGACGTATACGTAACCAGCGCGGATGTTGGCTTCTCGACTGATCACCTTTTCCATCTCGACATCGAGGCTTTGCAGCTTCGCCTGCATCTCCGCTATGGCCTCCGGGGTCGCAGTACCCGATGCCTGCAGCTTGGCGAAGGCGGTGACGTAATGCGTCCGTTCCTTCGCGAGACGCGCCTTCTCCCGCTCGAAGTCACGACGCGCCGCTTCCTCCTCGCGAAGTCGCTCACGCTCAGCACGGTTCCGTTCCCTTTCCTCCTCTACCTTGGCGAGGTAGTCCGCGGTCAGTCTGATCTCGTAGATGCGGAGGTGGTGGTACTGCTCCGAGATGCGAATGTCCATCGTCTTGCCCAACCGGGCAATGGTGGATGCCGCTTTGGTAAGCCGATCCACAGTCGTGTCGAGGCGGTGCGGCTTGACCGTGCGCACGCAGTTGTCCGCCTCAGCGTTGTACGCACGAAGAAGTAACTTTGAGAAGTCGCGCACCATCACCCGGCCCTGCGCAACCGATCCGTTGACCTGCCAGGAGGACGTGGCCAAGACTGCGTTGCCAGCCTTGACCATGCTCTTGGTGTCAGCGCGAACCCGGCATAGAAGGTCCTTATAGCTGGCTGCGGTATCGAGCGGGTGCGCGTATTGATAGATACCCGCCTCCTGAAGCATTGCAGTCTCTTCAGTCTCGACGACGTTCGCGCGGAGCCGGGCCAACTCGACCCGGATGTGCTCAGTCTCTCGCCGAAGAGTCTCGATCGTCGTCTCCAGCGTGCGGCGTTCCTCCTCGAGCGCGAGCGTGGTCATGCTTCCGATGCGTTCTAGAGCCGCCCGGAGCTCTGCATTCTCGGCTTCCAAACGCTTCTTACCCCCGAAGAGTCCACCTCTAGTCGTCGAACTCTGAGGCGCTGGAGGAGCCTTCGAAAAGGCATGCGGTACTGTCGGATCAACTCGGTTCTCGATCCAGAACTGCCAGCCAGGCGGCGCGGGCGGCCAACTCGAGTCGGGTTCCCAGTTCTCGGGAGGTACCCAACCCTCGGGTGGTTTCGGCCAACCCGGGGGCGGATTAAAACGCGGCATGTCAGAACCTCCTGGCCCAAGGATGTCATGCCGCATGCTTGGTCGTCGCAGAGCTCGCTTCGAAGCCGCATCAGTCGGCGTCGTGGTGCCGCATGGCCTCCTGCTCGGCTGACTCACTCCACACGGTCCGAAGCCGCTCGGTGGTCCGCCGACCATCAGCAGAGTGCGAGTGACGGGTTTGGCAAGGATCCTCGCGTCGAGGAAGACGCGAACCGGGCTATCGGTCACCGAACAGGTCGGCGCTGATGTCATCGCGGGTCAGCTCGACGACATCGCCCATCGTCTCCCGCCAGAACCGTTCGAACTCCTCGTACGGGATCCGGTTCCGGTTGCCGACCTTGACCGCCCGCAACTCGCCGGCGGCGATCTTGCGCGAAATTGTCGACCGGGACACCCCGATCGCGTCGGCGACCTGCGCCGGCGTCATCATCCGTCGCTTCGCTGTCAACGTGACCAACTCACCCTCGGCGGCAGCCCGCTGCACATACTCGGCCACCGCATCCAGCCAGCCCGGACGCGCGGAGGACTGGCCAGCGGAGGAACGCACGTCCTCCGGGGTGATCGTCAAACTCTGCGTCGACATGCGTCCATTATAGGTGACCATGCACACTCTGAGGAGATCAAGTGTGCAATCTGCAGGACCCCAAGCAACAAGTGGAGACTTATCTATGGCCGCGGAGAAGCGAGCAACCGTTCGCCAATAGCCTTCAACACACAGCCAACGCCGGACCTCACATGACAGTTGATCACTGATGGATGCCGCAAAAAGCCTCAACCGAAACACGGATGAAGAAGATGCTGGCGGAAATCCGTAGCCGCCTTTTTTCAAGTCGCCCGCCACGCTACTGACTTGTAGCCCGACGGGATTCGAACCCGCGCTACCGCCTTGAGAGGGCATCCGAACAGATTCTCGGTGTTTCGCCGAGGTTGCTCGTAACTCTCTAAAAGTCGTCTTGACTAGGCCCAATAGCGACACACGAGTCTCGCGACGTTCGGTAGCCTCTCGCATTGTATTGCGTTCTCAGGAGGCCCTGACGCGCCCTTGGGATCAAGATCACGGCGTGCAACCAGGCCCGGGACCTAGGTGGTCGAGGTGCCGCGAGTCCCGCAGACCCCGTCCGGACCTAAATCTCAGAAGACCTGCGTCTTGCGGGACGGCGAATGAGCTCTGCAGCGTGGTCCGGCCAATGGCGGCGGCCGGTGGCCGGGTCCGTTGGAGGGCTCCGTAGATGGTCGAGCGCAGGCCGTGACCGGGAGCCTTCCGGCCACGCCCTGCACCTGCCCAATGAGACGAGCAGCACTGCGTTCGCGCCGCCGCACACGCAGGCTTGGTGCTCGACTCGTCGTTCACCACGAGGCCGTTGGTCGAACTTAGCGCCGGCCGCAGACAGGTCACGCAGGGCCGACCGGTGGTGCGCGCGACGCACGACCGACCTTGGGTATGGATGCTTCAGGGTTTTCGTTATACATTAATTGCATGGAGGCTAGCGAGACGATCAGCGGGAAGGCCGTTACTGAAGAGCAGATCGCTGTCTGGGCCGCCGAAGCTGAAGCTGGCTACGACGTCGGCGAGTTGAAGAAGCGCGGCCGGGGCCGTCCGGGTCGCGGCGCCGAACCGTCGCAGGTCGTCGCACTCCGTCTCACTACTGACGAACTCGCGCGCATCGATGCGCGGGCCGCACGGGAGGGCAAGACGCGCTCGGAGGTCATCCGCGAGGCGGTAGCAGCTTCAGCGGCGTGAAGGTCCACGATTCGGCCCTGAAACACGACATCGCACCAGAGGATGCCGTCCAAGCCGCCACCTGGTCCCTGTGGATCGAGGACCTCGACCAGGACAGCCCCTCACGCCAGTTGCGACTCGGCTTCGACACGAAGGGACGGCTCCTTGAAACCGTCGTGCTCATCTTCGACAGCGGCAATGAACTCGTAATTCATGCCATGAAGGCCCGACCGCAGATGCTTGACCTGCTTCCATGAGTTGCCTTCAAAGGCAGACGTCCCTCGGTCGTGAAGTGCCCGGTGAGGGGAGGACCACTGCGTGCGTCCCGCACGACCGAGGACCACCGAAGCGTTGCTCTGACGCGAAGATTCCCCCTCGTGGCAGTGACCCTCTTTAGGCTGTAGCGGCGGAAGGCACTTTCAGAAGTAGCCCCGACGGGATTCGAACCCGCGCTACCGCCTTGAGAGGGCGGCGTGCTAGGCCGCTACACAACGGGGCCCCTAGCTGTCCCAGCGACTCGAAACCGAGCAACCGGACCGCGGAAGCGTACCAACTCCGAGGGCATCCCGCGAATCGAGAACCACCTGCGAACTGTGCGCTTCGCTGGGGTACTAGGACTCGAACCTAGACTAACTGAACCAGAATCAGTCGGGCTGCCAATTACCCTATACCCCACTGTCGGACTGCTCCGACGAGTCGTGCCCGCTGCCGGACACGAGGATCCATCTTAGTCGATCCGCCTCGGCGACGCGAATCGGCGATCGATCGGTGCCCCACTCGCCGCACCGCGTCCGGACCCGACCAGATGACATCCAGCTCGCCTCGATCCACGATGAGATCACACCACCGACCTATGGAACGATCGTGGGATGAGCCGTCCCGAGGCCGTCGGGCCGAGGGGTGACACCTCGGCTTGGATCCTGGCGTCCGCAGCCGAGTTCACGGCACCGCCGGGTACGCCGGCGCACGCGGCCATCGCCGATTGGCTGCGCAGCATCGCTCGGCACGAGCGGGTCTCCCCCGGCGACCGGTTGCCCGCCGAGCGGACCCTCGCCGCGGCCCTCGGGGTGAGCCGGATGACACTGCGGCAGGCACTCGGACAGCTCCAGGCGACCGGTCATCTGGTACGGACCGTCGGAGCCAACGGCGGCAACTTCATCGCGGTCCCCCGCCCGTTGGTGGACATCACGAACATGATCGGGCTCAGCCCGCAGCTGCTGCGCAGCGTGCCGATGGTCACCTCCCGACTGCTGGAAGCGGTCACCGTCTCCGCGCGGCACGATGTGGCGACGGCACTCGAGCTGCCCAACGGCGCCCCCGTGCACCGCGTCGTACGCGTTCGGGAGGCCGAAGGGCGGCCGGTGGTGTTGGAGCGGTCACACTTCCCCGCCGTGCTGCTGCCGAATTTGGTGCGTCTCGACCTCGGCGGGTCGATCTACGAAGTCCTCCGAGATCACTACGACGCGGCGCCCGCGACCGCGGACGAAGAACTGCTGCCGATCCTGCCCGCTCGGGACGAGGCCGAACTGCTACAGACCACCACCTCGGTTCCCGCACTGCGCATCCTGCGGACCGCGCGGACCACAACCGGCGTCGCGATCGAGTACTCCGACGACATCTTCCGCACCGATCTGCTGCGAGTCGTGGTGTCCGGCCGTCTCACCTGACCCCCGCGTGTCTGCCCAGGGCCGACCACCCTCACCACGCCTCGAACTCAGAAAGACAGCGGCGACCCAAGCTCAGAGATCAAGCCAGCGCAAGATCCAGCAACTCAGGACCCAGCCCATCGACCAGCGTGATGCCACGCCCTGCCACGACTGCCCCGTTCAGCGAGCCGCGAACCCCGACCGCGGTCATGCCGGCCGCCTGCGCAGCGTCCAGACCTGGCACCGAGTCCTCGAAGACCACTACCCGGGCCCCGGCCGGCAGACTCAACGCACGGACGGCGACGAAGAGCCCTTCCGGATCGGGCTTGCCGACCCTGACGTCCTCCTCGGTGACGATCGCCCCGAACAACCCGATCAGCCCGACCGAGGTCAACGCCGGCAACACGGTCACACGGCTGGCGCCGGTGACCACTGCCAGTGGCTTACCCAACCGATGGAGTTCGCGGACCAGCGCGCAGGCGCCCGGTCCGATGGCGGGCTCGACCGCGACCGCGGCGTTGTAGCTGTCCGCCAGCTCCACCAGCAATTCCGGCACCCGCGAAGGCACCTGGTCAGCAGCGACACCGGCGCGCCGCAACAGCTCGGCACAGATCTCCTTGTCGCTGCGCCCGAGGAAGCTGGCGGCGTACTCCTCGGCGGTCAGCGGCACCCCCAGCTCGGCGGCCATCGTTATGAACACCGCTGCCAGCACACCCTCGTCGTCCGACAGTGTGCCGTTGAAGTCGAAGATCGCCGCATCCATATCGGCCAACCGGATAGTCACACGTCTAATGGTCTAGGCCAGCAGAAGATTTGAGTGCAAGTCTCCAGGATGTCTCATACCTGTCGATAAACCGTAACGCCTAATGGTCTATACCGACAGCCGAGTTTCTCCTACGCTGTGGTCGCAGATACCTCACCCCATCGGAAGGGTTTGTCAGATGACGAGCTGGACCACCGCAAGCACCTCGCGTCGTTCGTTCCTGAAGATCTCGGTCACGGCAGGGGGTGTCCTGTTGCTCGGCGGCGGGCTGTCCGCCTGCGGCGGCGACGAGAGCGGCGGCGACACCGAGTCCGGCTCCGACGCCAAGATCGGTGCCTCGCTGGACGAGATCGCCACGCTGGCCAAGCAGGAGGGCCACGTCCAGCTGATCGCGTACCCGGAGACCTGGGCGAACTACAAGGGCCACTTCAAGGAGTTCACCGCCAAGTACGGGGTCAAGGTCGAGGTCGCCAACCCCGACGGCTCGAGTGCCCAGGAGCTGCAGGCGGTCAAGACCCTCAAGGGCCAGAAGACCCAGCCCGACGTCCTCGACATCGGCTACTCCTTCACCAAGCCGGCCATTCAGGGCGGGCTGCTGGAGAAGTACAAGCCGAGCAACTTCGACAGCATCCCCGATGCCCTGAAGGATTCCGAGGGCTGGTGGGTCGGCGCCTACTACGGGGTGCTCACCATCGGCGTGAACCCCAAGGCGGTCGACAACGTTCCCAAGACCTTCGCCGACCTGCTCAAGCCCGAATACAAGGGCAAGATCATGATGCCGGGGGACCCGCGTCAGGGCGCCTCATCCAATGCAACCGTGGTGGCGGCCGCTCTGTCCCGCGGCGGCGGTCCGGGCAACATCGGAGCCGGGATCGACTACTTCGCCGAGTTGAAGAAGTCGGGCAACCTGGTCACCGCGACCTCGGTCGCCTCGGCTCTGACCACCGGCGAGGCTGCGATCGCGTTCGACTGGAACTACAACTTCGTCGGCATCGCCGAGGAACTCGCCAAGTCCAAGGTCGTCCTCGAGCAGGTGGTCCCGACCGACGGCGTCTTCGGGGTCTACTACGCCCAGCCGCTGACCGTCGCCTCACCGCAGCCCAACGCCGGCCGGCTCTGGATCGACTGGCTGACCAGCGACGAGGGCTCCGAGCAGTACGCACTCGGCGGCGCGGTTCCGGCCCGGATCGCCGAGGTCAAGGACAAGCTCTCCAAGAAGGCCCTCGACACGCTGCCAGATCCCGCGGTGCTGGAGAAGGTCGTCTTCCCGACCATCGAGCAGGGTGAGACCGACGCGAAGCTGCTGGTCGAGCAGTGGGGTCCGAAGGTCCTGAACCAGTGAGCCCTGATCCACCGACAAGCGGAGCCGGCGTAGCCCGACGGCTGCGACGACTGCCGTTGTCGTGGCTCGGTGCTGTTCCGTACCTCGCCGTGGTCGGAGTGTTCCTGGTGTTGCCGGTCGCCGTCAACGTCTGGAGCAGTTTCCACGCCAACGGCGAGTTGTCCGCACAGAACCTGGTCGACGCGACGAAGGGTCAGTATCGCAACGCCTTCCTGGAGACCATCTATCTCTCGGCGATCACCGCCGTTCTCGGTGGGCTGCTGGGCATGGTGGTGGCCTGGGCACTGGCCGGCCGGGTCGCCGGTCCGAAGATGTTCAAGACCCTCGCCAATGCGTTCACCACGGTCAGCTCCCAAGCCGGCGGCGTGCCGCTCGCCTTCGCCTTCGTCGCGACGCTGGGCACCGAGGGCCTGATCACCAAGCTGATCTTCGACGCCACCGGCTACCAGCTGACCGACCACTTCCGGTTGGCCACCTTCTGGGGTCTGGTGCTGGTCTATCTGTACTTCCAGGTCCCGCTGATGGCCATCTTGATGGTGCCGGCGTTCCAGGGTCTGCGGGTCGAATGGCAGGAGGCGGCACTGGCGCTCGGCGCGAGCCGGTGGCACTTCCTGCGTCAGATCGCGATCCCGATCATGTCCCCGGCGGTGTTCGGTTCGCTGCTGCTACTGTTCGCCAACTCCTTCGCCGCGTACGCGACGGCGTACGCGCTGGCCGGCAGCAGCGTCAATCTGGTGGCGATCCAGATCGGCTTCTTCCTGTCCGGCAATGTCTTGTTCGACGAGTCCTTCGCGGCTGCGCTGGTCACCTGGATGATGGTCGTCATCTGCGTGTGCCTCGGCCTCCGTGCGCTGCTGCTGAGGAGGGCGACGCGATGGCTACGCTGAGCGAACGCCGTGAGCGGGCACCACGGCTCCGATTCGCGATCCTGCTCTTCTCCGTCATCTATCTGATGGTGCCGCTGATCGCGGCGGCCATCTACGGGTTCAGCCTGCCGGACGTCGGTTTCACTCTCGAACCGGTTCGCACGGCCACGCAGGACGCCACGTTCCTGCCCCAGTTGGCGCTGTCGGCTCAGTTGGCCGTGCTGACCACCGTGGGATCGCTGGCCCTGCTGCTGCCCACGCTGCTCTGGCTACACCTGAAGTGTCCCTGGATGCTGCCGGTCACCGAGCTCTTGTCGGTGATCCCGATGGTGGTGCCGGCGGTCGCGCTGGTCAGCGGCGCGAACCTGTTCTTCCGGGCCACCTTCCCGACCTTCCTGGTCAGCCCGTACTCGCTGGTCCCCTTCTATGTGATCTTGACGCTGCCGCTGGTCTATCGGGCCCTGGATGCCGGCATTCGCGCGCTGGACCTGCGCACCATGATGGACGCCGGCGCCAGCCTCGGCGCGGGCTGGTGGTATCGGCTGTTCACCCTGGTGCTACCCAACATGGGCAGTGCCGTGCTGACCGCGTCGCTGCTGTGCGTCACCCTCGGCATCGGCGAGTTCGTGCTGGCGAGCCTGCTGTTGCAGAACACCTTCCCGGTGTGGCTGGTGACCATCGGCATCTCGCAGGCCCGGGCCGCAGCCGCCCTGTCCTTCCTGATGAGTATCGGCACCTTCCTGCTGCTCTATCTGATCACCGCTGTCAGTTCCCGCTCCCGCCGACATGGAGACGCATGATGACGACAAACCAAGCCGCCGGTCAGGGCGCCACCGTTCAGTTGCGTGAAGTGACCAAGCGGTACGGCGAGAAGACGGTGCTCGACGCGCTCGACCTCGACATCGTCGGCGGCGAACTGCTCGCCCTGCTCGGCCCGTCGGGCTGCGGTAAGACCACCTCGCTGCGCATCCTTGCCGGACTCGAGACGGCCACCTCCGGGTCGGTCCGGATCGATGGCCGCGACGTGACCGGGGAGTCGGTGACGCAGCGTGGTATCGGCATCGTGTTCCAGGCCTACAGCCTGTTCCCGCACATGACCGCGGCCGAGAATGTCGCGTACGGGCTGCGGATCCGCAAGCAGCCCAAGGCCCAGCGCACGGCCCGGGCGATGGAGTTGCTGGAGAGCGTCGGTCTGACCGAGCACGCCGAGAAGTATCCGCGGCAGATGTCCGGTGGCCAGCAACAGCGGGTCGCACTGGTCCGGGCCCTGGCGATCGCGCCGCAGGTACTGCTGCTCGACGAGCCACTCAGCGCCTTGGACGCGAAGGTCCGGGTGCAGCTGCGCGAGCAGATCCGCTACATCCAGCAGACCGAGGGAACGACTACCCTGCTGGTCACGCACGACCAGGAGGAGGCTCTCACGATGGCCGACCGCGTCGGGGTGATGAACCTCGGCAAGATGGAGCAGCTGGGCACCCCGGAGGAAGTCTATCTCAATCCGGCGACCGCCTTCGTCTCCGCGTTCGTGGGCGTGGTCAACCGGATCCCGGCTCAGGTGCAGGGCAATGAGGTTGCCGTGCTCGGGCAGGCGCTCTCGCTGAACCCGGGCAGCGTCGTACGTTCCGGCGTCGGGCACGCGTTGGTGCGCCCGGAGGATCTGGCCGTCGAGCCCTCCTCGGATTCCGCATCCGCCGGCCCGGGATCGGGCACGGTCACCGAGGCCATCCTGCGTGGTCCGGTCACCAGCCTGGTCGTGGAACTCGGCGGTGTCGGGCCGATCCGGATCGATCTGCCGACCCATCAGGCCGAGGCAATCGGCGTCGGCGGGCAGGTCCGGGTCTCCCCGCGGTCGGCCGGTGTCCTGGTGGATGTGGCCGATGCCGACGCCGGCACCCATGCGCCGGGCGACGAGGCAGTTACCGTCGGATGACCAAGATCTGTCTCGTCGGCATCGACGGTCTCCGACTGGACCAGGCGATCGACCGACCCGATCCGATCGCGCCTGCCCTGGCTCAGCTGGCCGCCGAAGGGGTGCGGACGGATCTGGAGATGGAAGTGCCCACCATCTCCGGGCCGGGCTGGTCGTCGCTGCTGACCGGAACCACCCATGCGCAACACGGGATCCGGGACAACAGCTTCGTCGGCAGCCGGTTGTGGGAATACCCGGATCTGCTCAGCCGCGCCTTCTACAAGAACCAGTCGACCCGGACCTTCGCCGCCGGAGCCTGGCGACCACTGGTCGACCCGGCCGGACCGGCGGGTCCGGTAATCCATCCCCGGCTCGAGCAGCAGTGGGCAGGCAAGCACCAGGTGGTGGTGCGCGACGGCGAGGTCTACGGCTACGAGACCCAGGACGCCGTGATCGCGGCCGGCGCGGTCGCCGACATCGGCGCGCTCGGTCGGGAGGTCTATTTCGTCTATCTCGGCGAGACCGACATCGCCGCGCACGTCTTCGGTTCGATCGGACCGGAGTATGCTGCGGCGATCCGACGCTGCGACGAGCACCTGGCTCGTTTGGTGGCCGCGGTCTCCGCGCGAGCGGACCGGGGTGAGGACTGGCTGGTGGTCGTCGTGACCGATCACGGTCATCTGGACGAGGGCGGACACGGCGGGGACAGCGAGATCGAGCGCAGCTCCTTCACCATCGCCCGGCGCTTCGGCCCCGATCAGACCCTGGACTGGCCCGAGCAGCTGGCCCCGCACCAGCTCGTGGACACCCTGCTGGCCTTCGTTCCCGCCGGAACTCCCTGATCGAACCAACAATGGATGATGGAATCCCCGATGTCGGGGATTCCATCATCCATTGTTGTGTGGACGCCTCAATCGTGAGGCGTAACCGGCGTCAGAGCGGGGTCACATAGGCCGCGGAGATCCCGCCGTCCACGGTGAAGGTGTTCGCGGTGATGAACGAGGCGTCGTCACTGGCCAGGAAGGCAACGGCCGCGGCCATCTCCTCCGGCTCGGCGAACCGGCCCATCGGCACATGGACGAGCCGGCGCTGTGCCGCGACGGGATCCTTGGCGAAGAGTTCCTGCAACAAGGGGGTGTTCACCGGACCGGGGCACAAGGCGTTGACCCGGATCCCGTCCCGAGCGAACTGCACGCCGAGTTCGCGCGACATGGACAGCACGCCGCCCTTGGAGGCGGAATAGGAGATCTGCGAGGTCGCCGCGCCCATCAGCGCCACGAAGGACGCCGTGTTGATGATGGATCCGGACTTCCGGGGCAGCATGTGCTCGATCGCGTACTTGCAGCACAGATAGACCGAGGTCAGGTTGACCTCCTGGACCCGCTTCCAGGCATCCAGCCCGGTCTCGGTGATCGAGGAATCGTCGGGTGGGGAGATGCCGGCGTTGTTGAAGGCGATGTCGACCTGGCCGTAGGTCTGCGCGGCGGTGTCGAAGAGGTTCCGGACGTCGGCCTCGTCGGCGACGTTGACCCGGACGAAGAGTCCGCCGACCTCCTGTGCCACCTCCTCACCCGATGCCGGGTCGAGGTCGCCGATCACCACTGTGGCCCCCTCGGCAGCAAGCCTGCGGGCGGTCGCTCGCCCGATCCCGGATCCTCCCCCGGTCACCACTGCGACCCGTCCCGCCAAGCGCTGGGAGACGACCTGCTGCGTTGTCATCGCTGTCCTTCCCGATCTTTCCGTAATCAGTGATGTGAGTTCCTGAGCGCCGGGCTCAGAGCTTGCTGGCGTAGAACACGCTCTTGGTCTCGGTGAATGCCTCGACCGCGTCCGGGCCTAGTTCACGGCCGAGTCCGGACTGCTTGAAGCCACCGAACGGGGCCGCATATCGCACCGACGAGTGCGAGTTGACCGAGAGATTCCCGGCCTGCACCCGACGAGACACCCGCAGCGCTCGGTCCAGATTCTCGGTCCAGATCGACCCCGACAGTCCGTACTCGGTGTCGTTGGCGATCGCGAGCGCTTCGGTCTCGTCGGCGAACGGCACGACGGAGACCACCGGTCCGAAGATCTCCTCGCGGAAGTCCCTGGCGGCCGGGGTGGCCGGGGTAAGCACGGTGGGCGGATACCAGAACCCGGGCCCGGTCGGCGCGCTCCCGGTGAAGGCGACCTCGGCACTGTCGACGTACGCGGCCACGCTCGCTCGATGGGCGGCGGTGATCAACGGTCCCATCTCGGTGTCGTCCTGCCCGGGGTCACCGACCCGGAACGCCTCGACCGACCGCTGCAACTCCACCAGGAAGTCGTCGTACACGCTCGCCTCGACCAGCAGCCGGGACCGGGAACAGCAGTCCTGGCCGGAGTTGTCGAACACGCCGGCCGGTGCGGCCGCGGCGGCTCGGGCGAGGTCCGCGTCGGCGAAGACAATGTTGGCGTTCTTGCCGCCGAGCTCCAGTGTCACCCGCTTCACCTGCTCGGCGCAGCCGGCCATGATCCGCTTGCCGACCTCGGTGGATCCGGTGAAGACCACCTTGCGCACCAGCGGATGGGTGACGAAGCGATCACCGACCACCGAGCCCTTGCCCGGGAGCACGGTGAACACGTCCGGCGGCAGCCCGGCCTCCAGGGCGAGTTCGCCCAGCCGGATCGCGGTCAGCGGCGTGACCTCCGCCGGCTTGAGCACCACCGTGTTCCCGGCGGCCAATGCCGGCGCGAAACCCCAGCCGGCGATCGGCATCGGGAAGTTCCACGGCACGATCACCCCGACCACACCGAGCGGTTGCAGATAGGTGATGTTGACCCCACCGGCGACCGGGATCTGGCGACCGGTCAGCCGCTCGGGGGCGGCCGCGTAATAGTCCAGGACGTCACGGACATTGCCCGCCTCCCAGCGCGCATTGCCGATCGGATGCCCGGCGTTGGCGACCTCGAGCTGAGCCAGGTTCTCCAGGTCGGCGTCGACAGCGGCGGCGAAGCGCCGCAACAGGCGGGCCCGGTCGGCCGGCACCACGTCCTGCCAGGTCTCGAACGCCCGCTGGGCCCGCTCGATGGCGGTATCGGTGGCGGCTCGGTCCGCCAGCTCAACCGTACGGACGACCTCCTCGGTCGCCGGGTTGATCACGTCGAAGGTGCCGGTCACGAGCAAAGCCTTCCGGGAGTACGGGAGCGATTCTGTGAGGCCCACGGATCAGCGCCTGATGGCCGGCAATTTCCACCCATGGGCGACTTTTCCAACCCGCTCACGCGAAATCGGTCCGAATTTCCACCCATGGGTGAAAATTGCCAGCAAGGGTTTCGGCAGTCAGAGCCGCTCGAAACCACGGACCTTCTCCCAGTCGGTAATGGCCCGCTCGAAGGCGTCGATCTCCACTCGGGCGGCATTGACGTAGTGGTCGACCACGGCATCGCCGAATGCCGTACGGGCCAGTTCCGACGAGCCGAGCCGCGCGGCGGCATCCACCAAGGTGGTGGGCAACTGGTCGACCGCAGCCTCGTACGCGTTGCCGGTGACCAGTGGCGGCAGCGGCAGCTCGTTCTCTATCCCGTGGAGGCCGGCGGCGATGAAGGCGGCAACCGCCAAGTACGGGTTCAGGTCCGCCCCACCCACCCGGAGTTCGGCCCGCAAGCTCGGTCCCTTGCCGACCACCCGGACCGCACAGGTCCGGTTGTCGAAGCCCCAGGCGACCGCGGTCGGAGCGAAGCTGCCCTTGACGAAACGCTTGTAGGAGTTGATGTTCGGCGCCAGGAAATAGGTGAAGTCCGGCAGCGCGTCCAACACGCCGGCGATGAAGTGCTCCATCAGCTCGGAGAAGCCGTGCTCACGATCACCGGCCATCACGAACGCGCCGTCGGCGCCGCGGAAACTCAGGTGGATGTGGCAGGAGTTGCCCTCGCGCTCGTTGTACTTGGCCATGAAGGTGATCGACTTGCCGGCATTGGCCGCCAGCACCTTGGCCCCGAACTTGTAGATCGAGTGGTTGTCGCAACTGCCGACCACGTCGCGGAACTTGAAGGTGATCTCGTGCTGACCGAAGTTGCACTCACCCTTGGTGCCCTCGACATAGAAGCCGGCGCCGGCCATGGCATTCCGGATCTCCCTCAGTAGCGGCTCCACCCGGACCGAACCCAGCAGCGAGTAGTCGACGTTGTAGAGATTGGCGGGCACGAGCTCCCGGTAGCCGCTGCGCTGGGCATCCTCATAGCTGGTGTCGAAGGCGATGAACTCCAGCTCGGTTCCGGCGAAAGCCTGTAGACCCCGCTCGGCCAGCCGATCGACCTGCGCCTGCAGGATCTGCCGCGGCGACTGCACGACCGGCGAACCGGAGGGCCACAGCACGTCGCAGATGACCAGCGCGGCACCCGGCTGCCACGGGGTGAGCCGCAGCGTCGACAGATCCGGCCGCATCACCAGGTCGCCGTAGCCGCTCTCCCAGGACGAGATCGCATACCCGTCCACGGTGTTCATCTCGACGTCCACCGCGAGCAGATAGTTGCAGCCCTCGGAACTGTGTCCGGCGACCTCGTTGATGAAGTACTCCGCACCCAAGAGCTTGCCTTGCAACCGCCCCTGGACGTCGGTGATCGCAACGGTGACGGTGTCGATCTCGCCCGCCTCGACCAGTACGCGCAGTTCGTCGAGGGTCAGCATGCCCCGGGTGCCGGGGTCGGAAATGGTGGTCATCTGCGGTCGCTTTCTGCTGGGGGTCTGAGCGGGGTGGAATCAGTTGAGTTCGGACTCGGCCTTGGCGAGAGCGGCAAACTCCTCCTCGGGGGCGCTGGCGACGAGGTGGTGCCGGGAATAGAACCAGAAGTACGCGATCGCCAGCAGGAAGATGCCCGCCGTGATGCCGGCCGCGAGGATGTCGACGAAGAAGGTCGCCAGCACCGCGACGATCGCCAGCACCAAGGCGATCGAGGTGGTCACGATGCCACCGGGCGTCCGATAGCCGCGCTTGAGGCCGGGCTCCTTGAAGCGAAGCACGATGTGGCTGAGGTTCAACAACACGTACGACACCGTGGCACCGAAGACGGCGATGTTGATCAGCAGGCCACCGTTCTGCAGTGTCGCGGCCAGAATGAAGCCGATGGTGCCGGGCACGATCAAAGCCAGGTACGGAGTCTTTCGCTTGGTGGTGAGTGAGAGTGCCTTCGGCAGATACCCGGCTCGCGACAGCGCGAACAACTGCCGGGAGTAGGCGAACACGATCGAGAAGAAGCTCGCCACCAGGCCGAACAACCCGGCCCAGTTCACGAAGGCGGCCACGGCCGAGTTCTGTCCGTAGACGTGTCGCAGCGCTTCCGGCAACGGATTGTCCGACACGCTCATCGCCCCCGCTCCCGCGGTGCCGGGCACCAGGATGAGCATGGCTGCTCCGGAACAGACCAGGATGAGGACGGCGGTGATGATGCCGCGCGGCATGTCCCGTTTGGGATCGGCGGACTCCTCGGCGGCCAGCGGTACGCCCTCGACGGCCAGGAAGAACCAGATCCCGAAGACGAGCGCGGCCAGGATGCCGGCACCGCCGAACGGCAGGAATGCGCTGGCTCCGCCCGCGTCGGTCGGGGGGATGTCGAACAGGTTGGCCGGCTGGAAGTGCGGCACCATGGCGACCACGAAGGTGATCAAGGCGACCAACGCGACCGCGGTGATCACGAACATGAGCTTCAGCGCCTCGCCGACCCCGAAGATGTGGATGCCGATGAAGAGCGCATAACAAGCCAGATAGACGAGCCAGATCGGGATCGACTCGGGGAGCCCGAGAGCACGAACGTATCCACCGATGAAGGTCGCGATCGCCGCGGGTGCGACCGCGTACTCGATCAGGATCGCCATCCCGGTCGCGAAACCGCCGAGCGGTCCCAACGCACGCCGGGCGAAACCATAGCCGGCACCCGCGGTCGGCAGCGTGGACGACAGCTCGGCCAGCCCGAACACCATGCAGGTGTACATGATGCCCATCAGCACGAACGCGATCAGCAGACCGCCCCAGCCGCCTTCGGCCAGGCCCAGGTTCCAACCGGAGAAGTCGCCGGAGATGACGTACGCCACGCCCAGTCCGGCGAGCAGGATCCAGCCGGCCGCGCCCTTCTTCAACTGGCGTTGCTCGAGGTAGGAGGTGTCGACCTTGGTGTAGTCGACGTTCTTGTTCGACGAGTTGCTCTTCGACGTCATGAGAATGCCACCCTGGATAGGTCCGCTGGAAGTCAGCGGGGACGGACGGGGTTGGCGCCAATGGTTTGATTCCAATCCAATGACGTGGTGAAGTTATTCCAGGTCACATTTCGGTGTCAAGGGCCAACCGTCGCTCCGAGACGACTCGTAACGCGATGGTCACATCCTCGGCCGGCTGCTGAGGAATCGGGCGACCGATCTAGGGTGGTGCGATGTCCGACCCGGTGCCACCGCAGATGGCGCCGCTGTTGCGCCCGGTCCGGTCAGGCAATGCGTTCGAGGAGACCACGGCCCGGCTGCTCCAGCTCATCCGACTCGGCTCGGTCCGGGTCGGCGAGCGGCTGCCGAGCGAACGCGCGCTCGCGGTTCAACTCGGCGTTTCCCGGACCACGCTGCGGGAGGCCATCGGCGGGCTGCAGCGAGCAGGTTACCTGGAGGTACGCCGCGGACGGTATGGCGGCGCCTATGTGATCGAACCGCCCGAGGTTGCGGGGCTGATCCGACCCCGGCCAGCCGGACGACCAACGGCAGCAGAACTGGACGACGTCCTCCGGTTCCGGGCCATCGTAGATGTCGCCGCCGCCGGCGCGGCCGCCTCCGCCCCGTTGAGCGAGTCGCAGATCGCCGCCCTCCGACAAGGCCTGGCCGACTGCGCAAGCTCTGATGACGCGTCGTTCCGACAGCTCGACTCGCGACTGCACCTGCTGATCGCCGAGTACGCGGGCATTCCGAGCCTGCTGCGGGCGGTCGCCGACGTCCGGATCCGGCTGAATCAGTTGCTGGACCTGATCCCCTTGCTTTCGTTCAACCTGGACCACAGCCATGAGCAGCACCAGCGGCTGGTCGAGGCCGTGATCAATGGTCGGGTCGCCGAGGCCGAGCAGATCGCGACAGAGCACCTGGCCGGCACCGAGACTCTGCTGCGCGGTTTCCTGGACGGGGAACGGCCGTCATGATCCCGCCTTCGCGGTATGCATAGCTGCTATCGCGAAGTCCAAACCTCAGCTGCCGAGTGACAGGTCCACAGTGCTGCGCAGTTTCAGTGCGCGGGCCACCAGCAGAGCGAGTCCGGCGAACAGCGCGAATCCCGCGAGCTGGATCCCCGAATCGAGCCAGCTGATCGAGTTGACCGCCCGGACGGTGGCCATCGAACTGGTCAGCCCGGCGACCACGTACGCGCAGATGTTGTTCACCACGTGCGCACCAATGCCGGCCTCCAGTCCCCCGGTCCGCCAGACCAGGATTCCGGCGAGCAGGCCGAAGCCCAGCCGGTTCACGAACAGCGCCGGGTTCTGCACCCCGTGCATCAAGGCGAACAGCAGCGCCGACACGACCACGCCGAACGCGGGATGGGCGACCAGGCTGCCGAGTGCCTGCATCAGATAGCCACGGAAGAAGTACTCCTCCGCGGCGGCCTGCAGCGGTGAGGTCAAGATGATGACGATCAGGAAGCCCCAGAACCCTGGCTGCGGCGACACTTGGACATTCGATCCGCTGACTGCCATCGGGAGCAAGGTGACCCCGTTCAGCACGACCAGGGCCACCCCGGCACTGATCAGCAGATAGCGCCACCGCATCCGCGGCTGCACCGAGCTCAGCCAGCGCGGCTTGACCTGGTGGGCGATGGCCATCAGCACCCAACAGATGGGGATCAGGGTCGCGATCCCGAGATTCGCCGCGAGCATCCCAGCCGGCAGTTCGAAGGCCGTTGCCCGACGCCGGAAGTCCTCGAACGGGTCCGGCGCCCCGCTGATCGTCCACGAGATCCCCACCACGACCTGGGTGACGACCGCGGTCATGATCAGATACAGCGACAGCCCGAACAGCACGCCCAGCATCGAGCGCCACCAGGCATAGCTGGGGCCACGCAGGATCTGCGGATAGCTCGCTCCGTTCGGCGGCAGGGCCTCGGGTAGTTGGCCGGCATTCTCGGCACCCCGCGCCAGCCGCGCCGACATCGACTCGGGTTGGTTCTGGTTCGCCGGGTTCTTGTTCGCCGGATTCCCCGAGCGGGAGCGTGACTTCTTGGCCACGTCAGCCCTGCGGCAGACCGGCGCGGGCCGCCTCGATCCGAGCCAGTGCCGACTCTCGTCCCAGGAGCTCCAACGACTCGAACAACGGCGGGGAGATCTTCTTACCGGTCACCGCGACCCGGACCGGTCCGAACGCCAGTCTCGGCTTGAGTCCCAGTCCCTCGATCAGCGCCGAACGCAGCGCGGCCTCGATCGAGGAGTGGTCGAACGTCTCAACAGTCTGCAACGCTCCAGCAGCCGCGTCCAGAACCGGACCGGCCGTGGCGGCCAAGGCCACCGACTCGTCGATCACGATCTCGTCGTCCGGCGTGAAGAGGAACCGGATCAGGTCCACACCCTCGGACAGGGTCGTCATCCGCTCCTGGATCAGCGGCGTCGCCCCCACCAGCAGCGACCACTGCTCCGGCGTCGGCGGTTCGGCCGCGAGCCCAGCGGTCTGCAGGAAGGGCACCAGCTGCTCGGTGAGCTGTTCGGTCGAGAGCCGGCGGATGTGGGCGGCGTTGATCGCCTCGCACTTCTTGGCGTCGAACCGGGCCGGGTTGGCGTTCACCCGCAGGATGTCGAACACGCTCACCATCTCCTCGATGGTGAACACGTCGCGGTCGTCGGCGATGGCCCAGCCGAGCAGCGCCAGATAGTTGAGCAGCGCCTCCGGCAGATAGCCCTGCTCGCGATACTCCTTCAGCCCCGATCCCTTGTCCCGCTTGGACAAACGCCGGTTCCCCGAGCCCAGCACGGTGGGCAGATGACCGAAGGTCGGCACCCGGCCGGAGCCGACGCCGAGCTGCGCCAACGCCTGATAGAGCACGATCTGCCGCGGGGTCGACGGCAGCAGATCCTCGCCGCGGAGCACGTGGGTGATCTCCATCAGCGCGTCGTCGACCGGGTTCACCAGGGTGTAGAGCGGCTCCCCATTCGCCCGGACGAGCACGAAGTCGGGTACGTGAGCGGGCTCGAAGGTGATCTCGCCGCGGACCAGGTCGGTGAAGGTGATCGGTGCGTCAGGCACCCGCATCCGGATCGCGGAGCTCCGGCCCTCCTCCTCGTACGCGGCAATCTGCTCCGCACTCAGATCCCGGCAGAACCGGTCGTACCCCGACGGCGCACCCTTGGGCCGGGCCGCCTCGCGCGCCTCCAACTCCTCGCGGGTGCAGTAGCACCGGTACGCGAACTCCGCCGCCAACAGCTTGGCGATCACCTCGGTATAGATCTCGCCGCGCTCGGTCTGGATGTAGGGACCGTACGGACCACCGACCTGCGGGCCCTCGTCCCAGGTCAGTCCGAGCCAGGTCAGCGCCTCCATCAATCCGGTGTAGGACTCGGCCAGATTTCGGCCGGCGTCGGTGTCCTCGATCCGGAGCACGAAGGTGCCGCCGTAGTGCCGGGCGAACACCCAGTTGAACAACGCACTGCGGACATTGCCGACATGCAGGTTGCCGGTCGGCGACGGTGGGAACCGGACCCGCACCTGCTCGGGTGCGAGATCGCCGAGCACCGGGTCGGCCGCGGTGGCGGAGGTGATGTCGGAAGCGGGGGTCGTGGTGGTCAACGTGCTCACTTTCGGATGGGCCCTGCTAGGTGTTGATGGTGTCGGCTACTTGCTGATCACGGTATTGGTCAAGGTGCCGATGCCGTCGACGGTGACACTGACCTCGTGACCGGGCAGCAACTCCCCGACCCCTTGCGGCGTACCGGTCAGAATGACGTCACCGGGCAACAAGGTGGTGAACGAGCTGATGTAGACCACCAGCTCGGTGATGTCGCGCAGCATCAACGAGGTCGAGTCGTGCTGCCGCTGGATGCCGTCGACGGTCGTGGTGATCATCGTGTCGCTCATCTCCTCGATGGAGTGATGCGTGGTGATCCAAGGTCCGAGCGGGCAGAACGTGTCGTATCCCTTGGCTCTCGCCCACTGGCCGTCGCTCTTCTGCAGGTCCCTGGCCGTGACGTCGTTGGCGACCGTGTAGCCGAAGATCACGTCCTTCACCCGCTCGGCCGGCACGTCGCGACAGATCCGGCCGATCACCACGGCCAGCTCCCCCTCGTACGCCAGCTCGGTCACCGGTTCGGGATAGATGATCGGCTCGTCCGGTCCGATCACCGAGGTGTTGGGCTTGAGGAAGATCAGCGGCGTCGCGGGCACCTCGTTGCCGAGCTCGGCGGCGTGCGCGGCATAGTTGCGCCCCACTCCGAGCACCTTGCTGCGCGGGATGACCGGAGCCAGCAGCCGTACGCCGTCCAGTTCGTGCCGTTCGCCGGTCAGCTGCACCGGCATCGACAGTGGATCGCCGGTGAGGGTGGACACGGTATCGGGGTACTTTCCCCCGTCGGCAGCCAGCTCGACGATCCCGAAGGCAGGATCCGAACCGGTGGAAAAGCGGGCGACACGCATTCCGCCAGCCTATCCGGAGTGCGAGCGGCCGGGGCCGCCCGCCGGCGTGCTGAGGAGGAGTAGGGCGAGGGGCTCTTTCCTCGTCCTACGACGACGAAGTAGCCGGGCTAGAAGGGCGGCCCCAGCGAGCACGACCATTCAACTCGAGTGCGAGCGGCCGAGGTCGCCCAGTCTTCTCAGCCATCGAGTAACTCCGCGAGCCCGGCGCCTCAGGTGGAACGATTCAGTACATGCCCACAGCGTTGGACAGTCCTACCCCTAAGACCCAGAATCCGAGCGATGCCGAGCGTCCGCTGCGCGCACTGTGGCGGCGCTACACCGTCTACCGCGCGCGGCTGATCCTGGCCTTCACCTTCTCGGTCATCAACAAGGTCGCCGATGTGATGCCCGAGCTGCTGATCGGTGCCGCGGTCGATGTCGTGGTGCGTGGTGACCAATCGTTCGTCGCGGACGTGCTGGGGGTGGAGTCGCGCTACGCGCAGCTCGGCTGGCTGGCCGCAATCAATGTCGTCGTCTGGCTGGTCGAATCGGGCTCGGAGTATCTTGCCGAGGTGCTGTGGCGAAATCTCGCCCAGGGCATCAAGCACGACCTGCGGATGGAGGCGTACGACCACGTCCAGCATCTCGACCTCGGCTGGCACGAGGCGCGCTCGGCCGGCTCCACACTGGCGATCCTGAACGACGACGTGAACCAGCTGGAGCGCTTCCTCGACGTGGGTGCGCCGGCGATCATCCAGACCGTCCTGAACGTGATCCTGGTCGGCGGAGTCTTCGCCATCGCCTCCACCCAACTGCTGGTGCTGGCGTTCCTGCCGATCCCGGTGATCATCGTCGGCTCGCTGATCTTCCAGCGTCGGCTCGAACCGCTCTATGCCCGGGTCCGCGAGGCCGTCGCCGATCTCTCCGGCGCCCTGTCCGCCAATCTCGCCGGGATCGCCACCATCAAAGCGTTCACGGCCGAGAACCACGAGTACCAGCGGATCACCAAGGCATCGCTCGCCTATCGGCAGGCGAACAGCAACGCGATCCGCACGGCCGCCGCCTTCGTGCCGCTGGTCCGGGTGGCCATCCTGACCGGTTTCACCTGCACCCTGCTGCTCGGCGGTTGGGCCACCCTGAACGGCACTCTCGAGGTCGGCATGTACTCGGTGCTGGTCTTCATGACCCAGCGGCTGCTCTGGCCACTCACCGAGGTGGCCGAGGTGCTCGACCTCTACCAGCGCGGCCGCGCCTCGGCGGCTCGGCTGTTGCGGCTGCTCGACGAGCCGGTGATCGTCCGACAGGGACACGCCAGCTTGAACCGGCCGGTCGCCGGGGCTCTGGAGCTGCGCAGCGTCCGGGCGGGCTATGCCGACGGACCCGATGTGCTCAAGGGCATCGACATGGTCATCCCGGGCGGCGAGACACACGCCATCGTCGGCTCGACCGGATCCGGCAAGTCGACTCTGCTGCGGCTGATCCTGCGGTTCAGCGATCCCCGCTCCGGGCAGGTGCTGCTCGACGGCCGGGATGTCCGCGACCTCGACTGGGATTCGCTGCGCGGCTCGATGGGCTATGTCGCCCAGGACGTCTTCATGTTCGCCGGCAGCATCGCGGAGAACATCGCGTACGGCCGCCCGACCGCCAGCCGGACCGAGATCGAGCAGGCGGCCCGGGCCGCCGCCGCGTGGGAGTTCATCGAGACGCTGCCCGATGGTCTGGACACCTGGGTCGGCGAACGAGGCGTCACGCTCTCGGGTGGTCAGCGGCAGCGGCTCGCGCTGGCCCGGGCGCTGCTGCGACGACCGGCGATCCTGGTCCTGGACGAGGCAACGAGCGCGGTCGACAACGAGACCGAGGCGGCGATCCAGCAGTCCCTGCGGGTTGCGACCGCGGACTGCACGGCGCTGGTCGTGGCGCACCGGCTCTCCACCGTTCGCCATGCGCACCGGATCTGGGTGCTGGATGCCGGAGAGATCGTCGAGTCCGGTACGCACGACGAGCTGGTCCGGGCCAATGGTGCCTATGCGGCGCTGTGGCGAGTCCAGACCGGCGTGCTGGCCATCGACTGACATCGGGCCCGGCCGACAAGCTGCTGGCTCATCCCCGATGTCGGGGACAGGTCAGCAGCTATCGGAGCACATCGGTCGCCGGCCCCGGTCAGGACGCTGCAGCCTTCAGTCGAGAGCCCGGACGGAGGCGGGTCTGCCGGGATGCCGGCAGCTCCATCGCCTCACCGGTCCGCGGATTCCGAGCGGTCCGCGCGGGGCGGTCGACGACATCCAGGGTGAACAGTCCGGGCCATTTGACGGACTCTCCGACAGCCACCTGCGCGACCAGCACCCGGTCCAGACTGTCGAGCACCTGCGTTGCTGCGGTCCGCGTGATCCCGGCGTCCATCGCGATCGCCTCGGCCAGTTCCAGTCGATTCATCAACATCTCCTCGTCGTTGGGATTGCCACTATCGCATACAAGAATCGTTTTCATTAATGTGACACGACGGCGCGCGTGCGCCCAGCCAAGAGACGATCGGGCCCGCCACGACCCGGCGAGACCACACCAGTGCCGTCAGCCCAACCAGGGCTCGAACCCGTCGGGCCTGACCGGCGCATGATCGCGACGATCGGCGCTACGCGACACCAACTCCTCGAAGGCGCGCTCGATCCGCTCTCGATCCCGCAGGTCGACACCGGTGACCACCAGCCGGGTGCCGGGGCGAACTCCCGACCAACCACCGATCGTGCCGATGCTCAGCTGACCGCCGGACGCATCCCAGGCACACGCGTCGTCCGGACGCGACGACAGCCAGAAGTAGCCGCGAGCGCGAATCCGCCCGCTGCCCAAATCCTCCAACTGCTCCTGGAGATCGGCCGGGTGCAGCGGCTCGGAGCTGGTCAGCGCCAGAGTCCAGACCGCGCCGTGCTCATCAGGGCGACGCTGCTCATCATGACGACCGGAGCCTTCGTGACGGCCCGACCCTTCGTGACGGACTGGCCGATCGTGGTGGATCGGCCAGACCCTGAGCGGGTCGACCCGGTCACAGGCGACCCGATGGTCGTGCGTGACGGCAAGCAGCGTCGTGGGATCCAGCTCGGTCCAATCCAGATGGCATCGCGTCGATGGCGCGACCATCCGGCGCAGGACCTGCTCGCTCAGCGCCGACCGATCGGCGTCTCCACCGGCCGCACCGTCGGTCGAACCGGAGCCCGAGACTGCGACCACCACATCGGAGAACTCCAGTTGCTCAGCCAGGGCCTCCCCCACCGACCTGCGATCCAGTTCCCCGAGCGCCAGCCCACGATCGTCCAGCAGATCGTCGCCGAACAGATCCTCGACGAGGCCGTCCAGGTCGACGAAGCTCACCACGCTCGCCAGCCGGGCCGCGGTCAGCTCTTTGCCGACCCAGGCATCGTGCAGCTGATGAGCAGGACCGATCGGCGATGCGGCAGGCGGCGGGAAGATCACCACACTGTCCCACCGGCCATCGCCGGCAAGCCGCTCGATGGTCGGCACCAGGTCTTCGCGGACGGTGCAACTGACGCAGCCGTGATCGAGTTCGAGCAGATCGTCGTAGACCGGACCGTCCCAATCGCCCACTCTCCGCCGAACCTCGCCCGACGCGGCGATCTGGTAGTCGACCCAGACCGACCCCCTCAGATCAGCCAGCAGGACGACCTTGGCAGTCTCCCGAACAGCTCTCCCACACGCCGTCACAATGACGACCGGCACCGCACTCACCTAACCCGCACCTCTCCCGACTAATGATTCTCATTTTCATTATATCGGAGATGGTGCGCCGTCACGCGACGCCGGACGTGCAGCGGTCAGACGGTCGCCGGCTCGGGCTGAACGCTTGCCGGAGCCTCGACGGCTGCCTTGCCACCGTTGGGGTTGTCGGCGTGCAACAGCCCGTAGAGGTAGCCGTCGCTGAGAGCCTCCCAGGATGCCTCGATGATGTTCTGACCGACGCCTACGGTGGTCCAGACCTTGCGCCCGTTGGTGGTCTGGATGAGTACGCGTACGGTCGCGTCGGTGCCGTGACCCTGGTCGAGGATCCGGACCCGGTAGTCGACCAGCTCGAACCGGTCGACCACCGGGTACGCGGGCTGCAGGGCATTCAGCAGCGCATGGTCGAGGGCATTGACCGGTCCGTTGCCCTCACCGACCACCCGCTGTTCCTGTCCTTTGGCGCTCAGCCGGACGATGCACTCGGTGTCGACCTCACCACCGCCGTGGGACTGGGTGAACACCCGCCACGAGTGCACGTCGAACAACGTCGGCAACTCCCCGAGTTCGCGACGCAGCAACAGTTCGAAGCTGGCATCGGCGGACTCGTAGGTGTAGCCGGCCGCCTCGGCCTCCTTCACCTTCTCGGTGATCCTCGCCGCCACATCGCGGTCGGAGAGGTCGAAGCCGAGTTCGGATCCCTTGATCTGGATGTTCGCCCGGCCTGCCATGTCCGAGACGAGCATCCGCATGTCGTTCCCCACCTCGACCGGGTCGATGTGCTGGTAGAGGTTCGGATCGACCTTGATGGCGCTGGCATGCAGGCCCGCCTTGTGAGCGAACGACGACAAGCCAACATAGGGCTGACGAGCGCTCGGTGGAACGTTCGTCACCTCGGCGATCGCGTGCGAGAGCCGCGTCACCTCCTGCAATGCTCCGGCCGGCAGCAGATTCCAGCCGTACTTGAGCTGAAGATTGGCGACCACGGTCACGAGGTCGGCATTGCCGGTCCGCTCGCCGTAGCCGTTGATGGTCCCCTGGACATGCATCGCACCGGCATCCACGGCGGCCATCGTGTTGGCGACCGCGCAGCCGGTGTCGTTGTGGCAGTGGATGCCCAGCTGGGCACCGGTGGTCCCGGCCGCGCCGACGATCTCGCCGATCCACGGCGGCAACATGCCGCCGTTGGTGTCACACAACACCACGACCTCGGCACCGGCCTCGGCGGCGGTGTGCACGACCTCGAGCGCGTACGTGGGATTGGCCCGGTAGCCGTCGAAGAAGTGCTCGCAGTCGACGAAGACCCGCATGCCCTCGCTGCGTAGGTGCTGAACGGTGTCGGCCACCATCGCGAGGTTCTCCCGCAAGGTGGTTCGCAGCGCCTGCTCGACATGGCGGTCGTGGGACTTGGCGACGATGCAGGCCACCGAAGCCCGTGAGTCCCGCAGCGCGGCGGTCAACGGATCGTCGGCGGCCTTCATCCCGACGCGCCGGGTGAAGCCGAAGGCGGTCAGAGTCGCGTTCTTCAGCGGCACCGCACCGTCGGCCATCTGAGCGAAGTACGCCGTGTCACTCGGATTCGCGCCCGGCCAGCCGCCCTCGATGTAGTGCACGCCGAGCTCGTCGAGCAGGGCGGTGATCGCCAGCTTGTCGTTGACGGAGAGGTTCAGACCCTCCTGTTGCGACCCGTCACGCAGGGTCGTGTCGTAGACATGGAACGAGGCCGGCACTGGCCTGGCGGGGGTGGACATCTGCAGGGTTCCTCAGTTCTGTTGGGGGTCGGCGCGTCTCGGGCAACAAAAAACCTCCCGCGATGAGCACAGGAGGTTGGCGCGCTGAGGGCTTCAGCGCGCTAGACGATAATCACCCGGGACGACACGAGTTCAGTCATACACCATTGTCGCCGCCAAGGCCAGCACCTGTCCGTGATGTGTCGCCGGCTCGTGAGAACCGACGTGACGAATCGAGTCATCTGCTCTATGCTCGGCCGCACTTATTGAGAATGACTCTCGTTTCCATGATTAGCCACGGCGGTCACCTGCACCGGCAGTCATGAGTTCGAGCACGACAGATAGGGGCGTCAGTTGAGCGGACTGGTGGTGCGCGACCTGACGATGCAGGTCCACGGTCGCACCTTGGTCGACGGCATCTGTTTCGCCGTCGAGCCCGGTGAGCGGCTCTGCCTGCTGGGCGCCTCGGGTTCCGGGAAGAGCCTGACCGCCCGCGCGGTCGTCGGTCAGTCGCTGCCAGGCATGACGCTGTCCGGCCAGGTACTGGTCGACGGGCGGGACGTCGCCGGTCGGCCGCCGTCGCGCCGCCCTGCCGATGCCCGAATCGCGATGGTCTTCCAGGACTCCGCCTCCGCCCTGCACCCGCTGATCACCATCGGCTCTCAGATCGGTGTCACCCTGCGCCGGCACGGCGCACCCGCCGCGGAGGTCAGTAGCCGGGTCGACGAGCTGCTCGCCTCGGTCGGCCTGGACACCCCCGGAATGGCGTCCCGGGTGCCGAGTCAGCTCTCCGGGGGCCAGCGGCAGCGCGTCTGTATCGCCTTGGCCCTGGCCTCTCGGCCCGGCGTACTGATCGCCGACGAGCCGACCACCGCACTCGACGTGGTCGCGCAGGCCACCGTGCTCGAGGTGCTCAGTGAGCAGGTCGGCGCAGGCACCGCACTGGTGTTCATCACCCACGACCTGGCCGTCGCCACCAGTCTGTGCGACCGCGCGGTCGTGCTGGCCGGTGGTCAGGTGATCGAGGAGGGCCCACTGCCACAGCTGCTGTGGGAGGCCGAGCACCCCTACACCCAGGAACTGTCGGCCGCCGCGTACGCCCAGTCCCTGCCGGCCTCCGACAGCGGGTGGTCGCTGTGACGATGCCTGCCGCCAACCCAGTGCCCACCGACAACCCAGTGCCTTCCAGTGATTCGGTGTTCGCCCATCTGGATCACGTCAGCCGGCGCTATCGCATCCCGGGCTCGCTGCTCCGCCGCGGCGCCCAACGCCGGCACACCGTGCTGCACGACATCACACTGCCGATCGAGACCGGCGCGACGATCGCGCTGGTCGGCAGCTCCGGCGCCGGCAAGACCACGGTGGCACGCTGCCTGCTGGCGCTCGACCCGGTCGACGAGGGATCGGTCAGCTGCCAGGGCCGGCCGGTCCGGCCGGGCCCGGTCCGCGAGCTGCGGTGGTTCCGGCAACTCGTCCAGTACGTGCCGCAAGATCCCGCATCATCGCTCGACCCTCGCCGATCAGTACGCGATCTGGTCGCCGAGCCACTCCGCAGGCTCGGGGTAGGCGGCAACCACACCGAGCTGGTCGCCGACGCCCTCGGCCAGGTCGGGCTGGACCCCACGCTGGCCGCCCGTCGTCCCGGTCAGATCTCGGGCGGTCAGGCGCAGCGTGTCGCCATCGCACGGGCGATCGTCACCCGGCCACGACTACTGATCGCCGACGAGCCGGTCAGTGGGCTCGACCTGCCACTGCGTCACCAGATTCTCGAGGTGTTGGACCGGTTGCACGCCGACCAGGGCACCGCCCTGCTCCTCGTCTCGCACGACCTGGCCGCGGTCGTACACCTGTGTCAACGGGTGGTCGTCCTGGATCAAGGCCGGATCGCCGAGGCGGGCCCCACCGCCCAGCTCTTCACCCAGCCGGAGCATCCGGCCACCCGTCGGCTGCTGGCCGCCGTACCTCGACTGCCGCAACCTGCCTGACCGGCCGAGTTCACCTCCGACGGCTCGACCCCGCGCCTGGCACTCGCCTTGCATTTACCACTCTAGAAAACGCAAAGGAACACCCGACTATGACCATCCCAGCCACGCCCGCGACTCCTCCCGGCCACTCCGCCCCCGGCCAACCGCTGCCACGCCGAGAACGAGCGTTTCGCCGGACCCGCCGTCTCGCCCTGGCCGCCGTCTGCACCACGGCCGCACTCGCCCTCACCGGATGCTTCGCCCCGGCCCAGCCCGACAGCTCCGGCTCCGCCGACGGCGCGCAGCGGATTCGGCTCGCGATGCTCCAGCCACCCCGCTCCGGGCTCACCCCGCTGAGCGACGACGCCTTCAAGCTCTCCCGCTGGCAGACCGCAGAGACGCTGATCGTGCTGGATCCCAACGGCGACGCCCAGCCTTCACTGGCCACCGAGTGGAGACAGACCGACCAGCACACCTGGGAGTTCACCATCCGCTCCGGGGTCACCTTCCACGACGGCACCGCGCTGACGGCCGAGCAGGTCGTCGCCAGCCTCACCGCCGCCACCAAGGCCAGTCCCAAGCCGCGCATCCTGGACGGCACCGAACTGGGGATCACCACAGTCGGCGACAACACCGTCGAGATCACCACCAAGGACGTCGATCCGCTGCTGCCACAGCGTCTGTCCAGCCCGCAGCTGTCGATCCTGGCCGCGAAGGCATACGGGAAGAACGGCGTGGTGGACCCGATCGGTGCGGGCACCGGCCCGTTCGTCCTCACCTCGGTGAACGGCACCAGCAGCGCCCACCTGGACCGGTACGACGGCTACTGGGGCACCAAGGCGAAGGCGGCCGGCATCGACGCGGACTTCGTGCCTGACGGCGCGGCCCGGGCTGCGGCGCTGCGCACCGGCACGGCCGATCTGGTCGAGGCCATTCCGGTCGCCCAGGCCCCACTGCTGGATCAGGCGCTCGTCCACGAGGTGCCGATGCCGCGCACCAACACCCTCTATCTGAATACCGAGAAGGGACCGTTCGCCAAGGCCGAGAACCGTGAGATCGCCGCGGCGGCGATCAACCGCAAGACCATCGTCGACACCGTCTACGAGGGCCGGGCCGACATCGCCCAGGGCCTGCTCGGACCCGCACTGCCCTGGGCGGCCGACCTGCGTCAGCCCGCACCGACTCCGTCACCGGGCACGGTGGACGGCGAGACGATCACCATCGGCACCTTCACCGATCGGCCCGAGCTGCCCGAGGTGGCCGTGCAGCTGCAGCAGCAGCTCGAGGCGGCGGGGTTCAAGGTCAAGCAGGACGTCCGGGAGTACGCCCAGATCGAGTCCGACGCGCTGGCCGGGAAGTTCGACGCATTCATCCTGTCCCGGGCGACCGTTCTCGACTCCGGCGACCCGGTCGCCTATCTCTACAGCGACTTCGCCTGTGACGGCTCGTTCAACATCGCCCAGCTCTGCGACAAGACCGTGGATGCCGCGATCCAGAAAGCCTCCGAGACCGCTCCCGGACCCGAGCGGCGGAAGGCCATCATGGAAGCCGAACGGGCTGTCCTCGACACTCATGCCGCCGTGCCGATGCTGCACGAGCGAGTGATCCAGGGTGAGGCCGCGAACCTGTCCGACGCTGCCCGGGATCCGCGCGAGCGGCAGCTGGTGCTGCCCGGCACCTCCGTCAGCCGCTGAGTCGGGGCGTTTTGTGATCGCGACATTGCAACGGTGGCCCGGGCTGATCACCGCCGCCTCCCGGGCGCTCACGACGGCCTCGGTGATCGTGCTGATCGGCGCGCTGCCGTGGCTGTCCGGCGCCGATCCGGCCCGGACCATCCTCCGGGCCCGGTCGGCCGAGCAGGAGGCAACTCCGGAAGCGCTCGCAGCCATCCGTGAGCAGCTCGGGCTGGATGCCGGACCGGTAACGATGTTCGGTCGTTGGCTCGGCGGTCTGTTGCGCGGGGACGCCGGTGTCTCCTGGGTGTCGGGCCGGCCGGTGCTTCCCGGAATGCTCACCGCACTCGGGGTATCCCTCACCTTGATGGTGTTCGCGGCCCTGGTCGCCATCCTCGTCGCCGGGCTGATGTGCGTCCCGACCGTCCGGCGCGGGCTGGCCGGCCGTGACGCGCGTACCTCGGGCATGGGTGCGGTCGCATTGACCGCGCTGCCGGAGTTCCTACTCGCCACGGCCCTGCTGGTGGTGGTCGCCGTCGGTCTCGGCTGGCTGCCGCCGTACGGCTGGGAAGGTCTGGAGTACGCGATCCTGCCGGCATTGGCGATGGGGCTCCCGGCCGGTGGGCTGATGGGCCGGCTGCTCGCCGACGGCCTGGCGACCACCTTCGCCGAGCCGTGGGTGGTCACCTGGCAGGTGGCCGGCTACTCCTCGTTCGCGATCGCGCTCGCCGCGGTCCGCCGGACCCTGCCCTCGATCACCAGTCAGCTGGCGCTCACCCTGGTGGGACTGCTGGGCGGAGCGGTGGCGGTCGAGCGGGTGTTCGCGATCCCGGGACTGGGCCGAGCCACACTCGGCGCGGCGGTCGCCCAGGACCTGCCGACCCTGCAGGTCGGCATCCTGCTGCTGATGGTGATCGCGTTGTTGCTGGGCGGTCTGGGTGCGCTCGCGCGCCGGTGGCTGCTCGGTCCGGCACTGGCGGCGGGCCAGCTGCCGGCCTCGACACCGCGCTCCGCCTCCGGCTGGACGGCCTGGATCGTGCCCGGCACGATGACCCTGCTGCTGATCGGATTGGTGGTGTCCGGTATCGGCCGGGACCCGTACGCCTCGACGCTGCCGCGGCTTGCCCCGCCCAGCGCCGTTGCTCCGCTGGGTGCCGACGCCTCCGGCCGCGATCTGCTGGCGCGGGTGTCGCACGGAGTCGTGACCACCGTGACTGCCGCTGTGGTGGTGGTCCTCGTCTGTCTGCTGATCGGGCTGCTGGTCGGTCTGGTGCCACGGATCGGCGCCGGCCCGATCGAGGTGACCAACGCGATGCCGCCGGTGATCGCGGGGTTGCTGGTCGCGGCAGTCGTCGGCGGCAGCCTGGTCGGCGCCGCAATTGCGGTGGCGTTGACCTGTTGGGCGCCACTGGCCGCACACACCGCAGCCCTGGCCGAGGAGACCCGAGGCCAGCCCCACGTACGCATCGCGCCGGTGCTGGGAGTCGGTACCGCCAGTGTGCTGCTGGCGTACGTGTTGCCGGCCGTGATCGGTCCGGTGACCCGGCACGCGATGCTCCGGCTGCCCGGCATCGCCCTGGCCATCGCCGGGCTGGGGTTCCTCGGGCTCGGTCCGCAGCCGCCGCAGCCCGAGTGGGGCCTGATCCTGGGCGAGGGAATGCCGTACGTGGAGCGCGCCCCCTGGGCCGTCCTCGCACCGACCCTGGCCCTGATCGCGCTGTCGATATTGGCGGTGTCCACCGCCAACCTGGCGCCGCGCACCCGGAACACCTCGCTGGCGTAGGCCCCGCTGTCAGCCCACCCAGTCGGAAGGTCCGGCCCGAACTCGAGGTGTCAGGCGGAGGCGTATTCGGCGATGCGCGGGCAGTCCAGCTGGACGGCGGCGATGCCGGCGAAGATGGCGATCGCCCGGTCGCCGGAGAGTTCGGTGTTCCCGCTGATCCGGTGCAGGGCCAGGCCGTCCTCCAGCGCGAGCAGACCGGCTGCCGCATCCTCCACCGGCCCGGTCACTGTGAAGAGTCCCTCCGCGACACCCGCCTGGATGATCTCGACGTACAAAGCCAGTTCGTCGCGCCACAGCTCGGTCAAGAGCTCGGCGTGCTCCTGGCTGCGCCGGGCCAGATCGTGCAACCCGTACAGAAGCCGGATGATGTGCTCATTGGCCCACGGCGGCACTCCGGCCCGCAGCACCGCGATCAGTCGCTGGGCGGCATCGACACCAGCCTCTCCCCCGCCCCCCGCCCCGGCATCCCCGGTCGCTGCCGCTGCCGCAGCCCGGCCATCGAGATAGCGGCGCACTGTGTCGACGTGTACGGCGTAGAGCAGCCGGCTGTTGTCGGGATAGTGATAGAGCACCGAGCCCGGCGACAGCCCGGCCTCGGCCGCGATCTCGCGGATCCGGATGCCCTCTACGCCGCGCTCGGCGACGATCCGCCCGACGGCGTCGAGTACGCGGCGATTGGTCTGTGCTCCGTCGCGCCCCACGCGGCTCATCATGCCATTGCGCTTGACAATCCGGCCGTCAACTTCAACACTTGTTCAAGTTGAACATTTGGTCAAAGTGAGCCACCGAGTCCGCCGACCAGCCAGCCATCGAGAGAGAACACGATGATCACCATTCGCGATCTGCGCGGCACCAGCTTCGAGCTCGACGAGGTCGTCCCTCGTGCCGGGCTGAACGTCGATGCGGCCCTGACCCAGGTGCAGCCGATCATCGAGGCCGTCCGGACCCGCGGCCTGGAGGCCCTCGACGAGTACGCCGCCACTTTCGACGGCGTCCGCCCCCCGGGGCTCCGTGTCCCAGCCGAGGTGCTGGCGACGGCCCTCGCCGACCTGGATCCCGAGGTGCGTACGGCCTTGACCGAGTCCATCCGGCGCGCCCGGCTGGTCCACCGCGATCAGCAGCGCCCGGAGCACACCACCGTGCTGGGCAATGGCGCCCGGGTGACCGAGCGCTGGCTGCCGGTGGAGCGGGTCGGGCTCTACGTCCCCGGCGGTCGGGCCGTCTACCCCAGCTCGGTGGTGATGAACGTGGTCGCCGCCCAGGAGGCCGGTGTCCCCTCGCTTGCCATCGCTTCCCCACCCCAGCTCGACAGCGACGGCTGGCCGCACCCGACGATCCTGGCTGCCGCCGAACTGCTCGGCGTCGACGAGGTGTACGCGATGGGTGGCGCACAGGCGGTGGCCGCGTTCGCGTACGGGGTCCGTGACGCCGACCGGAACTGGATCTGCCGGCCGGTCGCCATGGTCACCGGTCCCGGCAACATCTGGGTCGCCGCAGCCAAGCGCGCCCTGCGCGGCGTGATCGGCATCGATTCCGAGGCCGGGCCGACCGAGATCGCGATCCTGGCCGACGACAGCGCGAACGCCGACTGGGTGGCCGCCGACCTGATCAGCCAGGCCGAGCACGACGTGATCGCCGCTTCGGTGCTGGTCACCACCAGTGCCGACCTGGCGGCGGCCGTCTCCGAAGCGCTGGCGGAGCAGGTCCCCGCTGCCAAGCACGCCGAACGGATCGCTCAGGCGCTCGGCGGCCAGCAGTCGGCGATCTTGATCGTCGACGATCTGGAGACCGGACTGCGGGTCGTCGATGCGTACGCCGCCGAGCACCTGGAGATCCACACCCGAGACGCCGCAGCCGTGGCCCGGCGGGTGAAGAGCGCCGGCGCCATCTTCGTCGGGGACTTCGCCCCGGTCTCACTCGGCGACTATTGCGCGGGTTCGAATCACGTGCTGCCCACCGGCGGTGCGGCGACGCACTCCAGTGGTCTGTCGGTGCAGACGTTCCTGCGCGGCGTACACCTGATCGAGTACGACGAGCCGGCGCTCAGTGAGGTCGCGCCACACGTGGTCTCGCTCGCCAACGCCGAGGATCTGCCCGCCCACGGCGCCGCGGTATCGATCCGCTTCAGCCCCACGGAGGCGTGAACCGGACTCCGGCGAGCCGGCTAAGCGAACGCTCCGCCGGCATCGCCGACACCACCAGTCTCCAAACCGGACGGCCTGGAAGTATCCAGCCGCATGCCTCGCACGGTGCGACTGACGGCGTAGTCCGGCGCGCTCGAATGGTCGAGCACCTGAGCCAGCCGAGCCCGTAGCTCAGGTCGGCTCGACGCACCTGACTCTCGATACAGCAACTGCACGATGACGTCGAGGCTCTCCAGGATCGCCAGGATGGTGGCGTCGGCCGGGGTGGGTGCGCTCCGGCCCGCGAACACCGCCGCAAGTCGCTCCCTGAGCTCCCGCTCCGGCGTGGGGTCGAGTTTCAGCAACTTCACCTTGCTGCGACCCAGCCAACCGCGCTCCTCCACCCTCCGGAGGATTCCGGAGCGAACCAAGGAGTTCACGACAGCCTCCTCCGGGTCGAGTCGGCCCCACCAGATCAGGTCCGCCAGACGCCGCCCGGTGCGCTTGCTGAGCATCTCCTGGCCGAAGCCCAAGGCGTCGTTGCCGCCATGACCTGCGTACGCCACTCGCACCCGCGGGCGCTCGTCCTCACTCAGCTGGATCCGACGGGCAAGATGGAGATCCGCAAGGAGGGCGGCGTTCAGCGCCGTCGTTCTGGACGTCCCAACGACCACCGGGTTGCCGTTGGCATCCGTCAGCAACAGGAACAGTTCCTCGACGATCAACATCGTCGTCTCCTTCCGGCGGGACATCGCTATGAGATGTCATAGTGATATCACATTTGGAGGAGCAATACGACTCCGCGGTAGGCGCAGCCACCGCGAAGTGAGAATCCTGCGGTGCTGACCGCCTCTCTCAGCCCTGTCGGGCCTTGAACCGCGGCTCCTTCTTGTTGATCACGAACACCCGCCCGCGGCGCCGGACGACCTGCGCGCCCGGCTTCTTCTTCAATGCACGCAGTGAGTTGCGGACCTTCATCGTCATTCCCTCTCGTGGTGGGGTTCGTTGTCGAGTTCGTGGACATGGTCGAACGAGGCCCGCAACTCGAGCGGATCCGGCTGGTTGGCCCAGTGCTCCAATCCCAGCGCCAGTTCCTCGTCGGTCAGCGCGCAGGCCTGCAACGCCGACTCGATTCCGGCGGCGTCCAGGTCGCGAGCGGTGAAGGCGAGCAGGCTGCCCCGGTCGCCGTATTCGGCGTGCCAACTCAGCAAGGCGAGGCTGTCCAGCCGGAAACGCTCGGCACCGTCGGCCAGCCAGCCGCCTGCGTCGCCGAAGCTCACATTCGGTCCGACCCCGATCCAACCGACGCGTCGGGCCGGCATCGACGCCACCCACAGCAGTCCTCGAGACCAGACGCAGCCGGCGGCGACCGTGTGCATGGCGACGGCAAGTCGACCGGGATGCAGCGGGCGTTCGACCCGGACCAGATGGCTGGCGATCACCTCGCCCGCGCAGCGCACCGGCAATGCCACCGCACCGAGTTCGGTACGGACCGCGGCCTCGTCCTCGTCGAAGGTGTCCGCGAGTTCCGGCCGGGAGAACCGGGCCAGCAGGCCACCGCCGACCGCCGTCGCCCGGCTCTGCGGTGCGATGTGGCGGGCCAACTCGATGCCGGCGATCACGTCCTCGCTGATCACTTCCAGACCGGTCTGATCGCCGGGGTTCGCCAGGATGTAGGTGTCGGCGAGCAACAACTCGCTCACCAGGAACTCGCCGAGATTGATGTCGTCCTCGGCGACTGCGACGTGGGCGTCCGCCAGCGTCTCCGCCGCCCACAGCTGGTCCTCGAGCGCGGCCACGTCCACGGCCACGGCGACGGTGCCGATCGCGAGCCCCAGCGGAGCCAGCGACGCCGGATCGAGCGCGGCACACCCGTCGAGCACCGTGTGGGCACTGACCCCCAACGGCAGCACGACCAGCACCTCGCGGGCCCAGTCGGTGCCGGCCAGATCGGGCAGCACCCGGCTCAGGTCGTCGACGATCGCGCAGCTCAGGCACCCGGTCGGAGCCGAGATCTCGCTCCTGTCCAGGCAGACGCCGCGTTGACTGATCTCCCGCTCGGCGGACGGGATCGCCACCCCGGATGCCGGCCGCTGGGTGTAGCGGACCACCACCAGCCGCTGCCGATGCTGCGCCAGCCCGGCCAACGCCGCATCTTGCTCCCGCACCCCGAGGGCGCTGAGCGCTGACACCCGCAGGATCATGACCGGCCCTCCTCCGGCGGCGGCAGCATGCCGGTCCGGTACGCCCGGACGAGCCGGCGGGGCACCTTGTAGACCACGCCGCGGATCCGCACCGGGACCAGATCGACCGGCGCCGCGCGCCATTGGGAACGGCGATGCCGGGTGTTGCTACGCGAAGTACGCCGTTTCGGAACAGCCATCACCAGCTCGCTTTCGTGATGCCGGGAAGTTCGCCGCGGTGGGCCATCTCCCGGAACCGGACCCGGCTGATCCCGGCCTTGCGGATGAAGCCGCGGGGCCGGCCGTCCACGACATCGCGATTGCGAAGCCGGGTCGGACTGGAGTCCCGCGGTAGCTTGGCGAGGGCCCGCTGCGCGGCTTCGCGTTCCTCGACGGTCGCCGTGCTGTCCTTGATCACGGCACGCAGCGCCTGGCGGCGCTCCGCGTACCGGGCGACGATCTCGCGTCGCTGGTTGTTCTTGGCGATCTTGCTGGTCTTGGCCATGGTTCAGCGCTCCTCGCGGAAATCGACGTGCTGACGGATCACCGGGTCGTACTTGCGCAGCACCAGCCGGTCGGGGTTGTTGCGCCGGCTCTTGCGGGTCACGTAGGTGTAGCCGGTGCCGGCGGTCGAACGGAGTTTGATGATCGGTCGGTTCTCCAGACGGCGAGCCATCACAGCCTCCCGTCACGACGCAGGATGTCGGCAACCACGGCGTCGATACCGCGCCGGTCGATGATCTTGATCCCGCGCGCGCTCACCCGGAGGCGTACCGATCGCTGCAACGACGGCACCCAGTAGGTCTTGCGCTGGACATTGACGTTGAACCGGCGATTGGTACGCCGGTGCGAATGAGAGACATGATGACCGAAGCCCGGCTGGGCGCCGGTGACCTGACAACGTTGAGACACGCGCGGCAGTCTACCCTCAAAT
>JASGEZ010000047.1:0-2806 GCA_047605905.1 Microlunatus sp. | reverse complement strand
GCAGCTCGTGGCGGCCGCGAGCCGGCAGCGGATCGACGGGATCGGCGCTCACCTCGGCGAGTCGGCTGGCGGGCATGACTGCGAAGGTGTCGACCGCGGCCGGCCCGAGTGCCGATCGAGCCTGATCGATCAGACGACCCCCTCGCCGGGGATCGCCGCTGTAGGCACCGCGCAGGGCGACCCAGACCTGACCGCGCAACGGTTCGGGGACAGCAGGGACGGGCGGAAACCTGCGTACCGTCACCGCGGCGGTGAGCTCGTCGGGCGTCCGCCGGCTCCAGTCCGCGAAGAAGGTCAGCAACTCACCCAGCCGGTGGTGGGGGTAGTAGAGATTGCCGGCATAGACCGTCGGCACCGGGTGGAGCGTGAATTCGAGGTGGGCGACGACGCCGAGGTTGCTCAAGCCGCCCGGCACGGCCCAGAACAGATCGGGATGGTGGCGCCGAGAGACTCTGCGCATCCTGCCGTCGGCCGTAACGATCTCGGCCGCCGTCACCGAGTGCGCCGCCAGCCCGAAACGACGTCCCAGCCAGCCGAAGCCACCGCCGAGCGTGTAGCCGACGACGCCGACCGTGGTGCTGGAGCCGGGCAACCCGGCGAGACCGTACGGAGCTGCCGCCTCGACCACGTCACGCCAGCCGACGCCGGCGCCCACGTGCACCCGGCGACGCTCAGGGTCGAGGCGCAACCCGGACAGGCGTGAGGTGTTGATCAGCATGCCGCCGTCGCAGGGCCGAGCGCTACCGTGGCCGGTCGCCTGCACACCGACTCCGATGCCTGCATCGGCGGCCCAGCCGACGGCAGTGCGGAGGTCCTCGGCGTCGGCCGGTAGCACGACGACCGCCGGCCGCTGGATCGCGTTGAGGTTCCAGGCCCTGACGGCAGCCGCGTAGCCCGCGTCCGAAGGCAGATAGACCGCGCCGCGGATTCCGGCCCGCAGTCGCGAGCTGCCGGGGAGAGGGCCCGCCTGCTCGAGAGATGCCGGTGTGGAGGGCACCGGTGCCGAACGGGCCGGTGTGGAAAGGGCGGGCGCCGACGAGGCACGCGCAGGAGTGGTCATGTCGTTGCTCCAGGTGGGTGGTGGCCGGTGGTCCCGGCCGAGGACGAGGCGTTGCCGTGCCGGAGATGGAGGCCGAGCATCAGCGCGCTGGTGACGAGGTAGAACCCATGCAGGAACCACAGCGGCCCGACCGGCAGGCTGATCACGTAACAGGTCTGGACGGCATTGCCGACGTTGGCGATCACGAGACTCGACCGGCTGTACGAGCGCAGATCCCGCGTCCGGATGGCACGGACGAGCATCGGCAGGTAGCTGACGACGAACAAGGTCGTCGACGCGCTCCCGGCCAGCAAGGCCATCGCCCGAAGGTCCATCCCCAACTCCCAGCACGTTAGTCCCTTTGGGACCGTCTCTCAACGAGTATCAGTCCCCAGGGGACTAAAGTCAAGGAGTTTTTCCGCGTTCCCCGCGGCCAGTCGAACAGCACCCGAGCCGCCGGGCCCGACCCAGCGAGCCCACCTTCAGATTTCCCGAGAGCGCCTACTCGAACATCCTTTGTCCGGGCGCCCTTTCGGGGACGACACTCAGGCAGAGCCGAGGTCGGGCACCGGGCCCAGCAGCTCGATCCCGTTGCACTCGGCGATCGCCAGCACTTCCTCGATCGTCGGCGTGTGATCGGCGGCAAGCCGCGCCGCGCCGCAAACGAACCCCTCCATCGGCCCGCCAGGTGCATGCACCTGCAGGGCCACCGCATCCTCGGCCGACTCATTGCGGACCGTGTGCGGCGCATTCCCGGCCAGCGTCACCGTCTCGCCCGCACCCGCTACCCGACGGACGACGATGCCGTCGGACCCGGTGAGATAGAAGGTGAACTCTCCAGACAGCACTCGATAGATCTCACTCGGTGCGTGGCGGTGCATGACCGGCGGCCCTCCACCGGGAGGCATCCGAAGCTCGACGGCGAAGAGGTCTCCGTTCGTCTCCTGGGTGGTGGCGAGCACGGTCGCAGACTCGGTGCCCACGAGGAGAGTCTCGCCCACGTGCGCACTTTCGACAGGTAGCATGTCCATATGACCAAGATAGACAGGTCACCTGTCCAAGTCAACAGGTTGCCGCGCCTCGACGGCCGCGATCGTCCCCGCAATCTCGCGGTCGAGTTGCGCGAGACATTCACCGCGCTGAACGATCTGGTGATTCCGCATCTCGTGCGGGAGGGATTCGACGATCTCCGACCTGCGCATGCGGCCGTCTTCCAATACCTCGACGACACCGGTACGACGGTCAGCACCCTGGCCGAGCGCGCCAACATGACCAAACAGGCGATGGCGGAACTCGTCCTGCATCTGGAACAGACCGGGTACGTCACGCGCACGCCGGACCCGACGGACCGACGGGCGAAGCTCGTGCTGCCGACCGACCGCGGACGGGGAGTGATCGGGGCCGCGCAGGCGCTCGTACCCAAACTGGAAGGCCGCGTGGCCGCGCTGCTCGGCGAGGACCGACTGAGGCAGCTGCGTGCCGACCTCGCTGCGATCCAGGCCGAGTTCGCCTAGCGGGTGGTGTCGCGCCGCGGGTCGGCCTTCGACACCGCCCTCTAGCTCTGACCGCCGAACAGGCTGGTGACCGAACCGTCCTCGAACACCTCGTGGATGGCGCGAGCCAGCAACGGTGCGATGGACAGCACCGTCAGCTTGTCGAAGCGCCGCTCGGGCGGAATCGGCAGCGTGTTGGTGACGATGATCTCCTCGAAGGCCGAGTTCTGCAATCGCTCGACGGCAGGTCCGGACAACACCGGATGGGTTGCGG
>JASGEZ010000046.1:0-46025 GCA_047605905.1 Microlunatus sp. | reverse complement strand
TCCGATGGCAGCTTCATGGACAAGATGGAGGAGCGCTGGCGTCGTCGTCGCGACGAATCCGGCTTCTGAGTCCACACCTGAGTCTTCCCCGACAGCCGCCGGTGAGCCTCGCTCCCGGCGGTTGTCGCATGTCTGGCCAGCCCCGCCCACTCTCTTCGTACGATTGTGGCCCGCGGCGAAACTGTGGGATTCCGGTGCCGGCGGACGGCTCGATCCACCTGACAGTCGACCGGAATGATCGGCGGACCCGCTCACGGGGCATCCTGACGCACCGGACGATCGCCGTCACGTGTCCGACTCAGACCCGCAATGGCGTCCGGCTCTCATCGCCTGACCAGGTCTTCTGTGAGCTTGCCGGAGCCGGCGTCGGTTTGGTCGATCTGGTCGTCGCCGGCGATGCCATGCTCAAGAACAAACGCGCGAGTATCGAATCGTTGACGAAAGCGGTCGATCGCATGACGGGCAGCGGCGTACGCGTGGCCCGGCGTGCGTTGGGTTATCTCAGGCCGGGTGTGGATTCGCCGATGGAATCGCGGCTGCGGATGCTGCTGGTGCTGGCCGGCTTCCCCGAACCTCAGGTCAGGGTCATCCTGCGCCAGTTCGACGGCGAGTGGGGCCGGAGGTTCGACCTTTGCTACCTCGCGCTGAAGTTGATCATCGAGTACGACGGTGGACAGCATGGCGAACTCGAGCACCGGGAGTCGGATCAGGATCGGCGTGAGGAACTGGAGCGTCAGGGCTATCGGATCGTCACGGTCACCTCGCTCGGCATCTACCGCGATCCCGGCAAGACGCTTCGCCGAGTCGCCGATGCCATGCACGCCGCCGGTGGGCGACCGCCGGCCCGCTGGAATCCCGAATGGCACCAGCACCTCCCGGGCCGGAGCTGATTCGGCGGACGGCTGGTGCCCGCGGGCCGCAAACGTACGCAGATGACGCGGGATCCTTGTCCGTCTGGCGCCCACGGGCCGCAAACGTACGCAGATGACGCGGGATCTGAGCGCATCTGGTGCCGGTGGGTCGCAAACGTACGCGGATGTTCGTGATGGACACACGTTCTCCGCACAGGCGATGGCGGTTCACCGGCGAGGTCAAGGGACTGGGCGCCGGAAGACGGACTTGGGCAGCAAGTTCGCGAGCACGCGACGCCAGCGGGACTCCGGCGCCAGACCGCGCCGGATCTGCTGGGTCACCTCCGGCAGCTCAGCCAGCCCGTCGGTGTCGAGGTGGCGAGCGTAGCGGCCACGCTCCACCAGAACCGCGACCCGGCCCATTGCCTCCGATTCGGCAGGCTCCAGGCGGTTGCCGACAGCTGCGCTGATCGACCGGGGAGATCCGGTGGGCCAGGTGCCGCCGTAGTCGATGACCGTATCCCGTAGCTCTGCCCAGGCGTCCTCCACCATCTCCTCCGGAGAACGGCCACCGGTGTCGGCTGCGTCGGACCCGCTCGGACCGCCACGTCGATCGCCGCTGCCAGGACCACCGGAGAGCCGGGCGGCGCGCCGGCGTACCCGCACTGTCGCGGGGGCGGCCAGCACAGCGAGCAGCAACAGCGAGATGCCCACCACGAGCAGGTTCCGGCCCAGGGATGACCCGACCTCGGAATCGCCCAGCGAGGGGTCGGCCGATGCCTCGGTCGACGGTGCCACGGTCTCGGCGGAGGCATCGACACTCGGCTCGTCGCTCGGCGCGGCGGACTCCTCCTCGTCCGGAGCCTCGGACTGGGGGACCGTCCACGAAGGTGCGGTCCCGGTCTGGGTCGCGGGGGTGGGCTCGAATCGCACCCAGCCTTGCCCGGCGAAGAACAGCTCGGGCCAGGCGTGCATGTCGTGGATGGACACTTCCCAACCGTTGCCGTCCACCCGCTTCCCGGGCAGGAACCCGACCGCCACCCGGGAGGGGATGCCCACGATCCGGGCCATCATGGCCATCGAGGTGGCGAACTGCTCGCAGTAGCCCTGGCGGTCGCGGAGCAGGAAGTTCTCCAGCGCTCGATAGCCGCTGCCCGGCTGCGGCTCGGTGCTGTAGGTGAACTCCGAGCCACGGAGGAACTCCTGGATCGCCCACGCCTTTTCGGCATCGGTGTCGGCGTCCTTCGTCACGTCTCGAGTCAGCTCGATCAGGTCCTGGGGCAGATCCGGCGGCACCTCGGCCGTGGTGCCCTCGTCCGGCGGGGTGCCCGCCACCGCACTGGCCAGCGTCGCCGCGCTCGGCTCGACGTCTCGGCTCTCGACCGTGTACGACAGATTGCGGATCGCGTCGAGCCGGTTCCGGTTGCCGTCCTGACCTACGGAGAGCATGACCAGGGAGTTGGCGTCGTACGCCCAATCGCCGCTGACCTGCACCGAGCGAGGAGCCCAGGGCAGCGGCAGATACTCCGAGCCGAAGTCGAGGATCGAGATCTCGGTGGTACGCGGTTCGCCGGGCTCGCCACTGACTCCCGGAATCGCCGACAGCCGGGTACCGCTCTCCAGCCGCATCTGCACATTGCTCCAGCCACCGGCATCGAACGACGGCAGCGACGCCATCCGCAGATAGAGTCCGCCGGGCCGATCGGAGGTGTAGCGCAGGACGACGCTGTTCTCGCCCCGGTTGAGGTTGCGGCGCAGATCCAGGGTCGGGTCGCTCAACTGGAGCGGGCCGCCGCCCCCGGAGCCGCCGCCGAGTGACAGTCCAGGCACCGACACCGTCGGCAGCGCCATGCCGAGCACTGCGGTCAGGATCAGGGCAGGCACACCGATCAGTCCGGCGGCTCGCCAGACCACCTGGGTTGCGCTGCCGTACCCGTCGGCGGAGTCCCGGGAGAGCCCACGCGTCCAGCGCCCGGTCCGGTTCAGACCGTCGGCGATCAGGATGCCGAGATAGCCCACCGCCAGGCAGCCGAGGGCGGCGGTCCCGGTGTCGGTCGGCAACCCCAGAGCCGGTACGGCGAATGCCGCGGCCGGCGGCACGATGCCCCAGGCGGGTCGATCGAGGCCGCTGACCAACAGGTCGGTGAGCACGAACAAGGCGCCGATCACCGAGACGATGATGATCTTGACCCCGGGGTCGGGGGTCATCGGTGCCACGGACGTCTGCATGTGCTCGACGCCTTGGGCCCACAGTTCGAGGTAGTGCGCATACCAGGGCACGCCGCGGTTCGGGCTGAGGGAACTCAGCACGAACAGGAGGGCGACCAGCAGCACGAACTGGGCGCCGAGGACGACGCCCGCGGTCAGCCGCGCCCGTCGCAGGCCGGCCGTGGCTCCGGCCAGCACCAGCACCAGCAGCCAGGACCCGCCGAGGTACGTGTCCTGCGTCAGCGACTCGGCGGTCAAGCTGATCAGCAACACCGACGCCGCCGTAGCGATGACCAGCCGGTCGCTGGCCCGGATCATGATTGCGCTCCGGTCGCCGCCGCCCCCAGCCGGTCCAGTCCGGCCCAGGCCTCGGCGACGCTCATCCCCTGTTGTACGCCGACGACCCGCCACTGGTGCTGGACCAAGATCTCGGTGGCCAGCTCGTGCTGGCCGCGGGTCCGCTCGCTGGTCGGTTCATCGGAGAAGGTGTCGATGTCGAGCACCATCGCCAGACCCTGGGCGCGATTGCGGCGCAGCCGCAGCAACGAGGTCGCGTCGGCCGGCGTGAGCCGGCCCAGAATGGCCACCACCAGCTGTCCTGCCTTGTCCACGTCGGCGGCCTGGACAGCATGGTGCAGGCTGGTGGTCTGTCGGGGCCGTAGCTCGGTCAGCCGGCTGATGGCCAGTTCGCTCGATGCCGAGCTGTGCTGGCCGAGGTTGCCGGAGATGTGCATCGAGCCGTCCGGCTCGTAGATCTCGACGCCGAAGCCGTCGTCGAGGAAATGCACCGCGATCGAGGCGGCGGCCGAGACCGCCCATTCCAGCGAGCCGTACATGCCCCGACCCGCATGCGACCCTGACCGGACATCCAGCAGCACGCTGGCGGTCGGATCCCAGGCCTGCTCCTCGCGACGCACCATCAGATCGCCGCGCCGGGCGGTGGATCGCCAGTGGATGCGTCGGCGATCGTCGCCGTGCCGGTATTCGCGGACCAGGACGTCGTCCTGTCCGGTGATGCCCACCCGGTGTGGACGGGACTCACCGGCACTGCCGGCCCCGCCGGCCGACCGCATGGCCGGCAAGACCTCCACCACGGGCGTGATCATGACCTCGGTGGTGGCCTGAAAGTGCCGGTCGAGCTGAACCAGCCCGAACGGATCGGAGGTCCGGACGAGCAACGGACCGGTACGGAAGCGCCCACGTACCCGGCCCAGCAGCGGATACTCGATCTCCCGGCGCCAGCTGAGGTCGGCCTTGTCCACCGCAAACCGTGGCCGGTAGCCCAGCTCAGGAGGCACCGAGTCCTCCAGCAGGAGGATGCCGGCGGGCAGCCGACCTTCCTGACCGAGGGTGATTCGGCCCCGCAGCGGTGAGCCCAAGGGCGCTCGGGCTGGTTGAACGCTGCGCTCGCACGACAGTCGCAGCCGCGCTCTGGCCACCAGCACGGCGGCGATGATCGGCAAGACCAGCAGCAAGAGCCCGACTCGCATCAGGTCGCGCTGCCCGGCGATCATGGCGGCCAGCAGCACCAGCAGCCCGACGACCAGCAGCACGTGGCCACGTGCCGTGAACAGTCGCCAGGGTCTGTGCATCTCGGTCCGCACCTCCGTCGGTGTCTGCCTCGCCCGCCGGTCCGCCCGCGCTTCAGCGGTGGTCGGGGAGATGGACCGAGGCGATCAGGTGCGTGACGATGTCGTCGACCGTGCGCCGGGAGATCTGGGCATCGGCCGACGGCAGCACCCGGTGCACCAGGACGGTCGACGCGAGGCCGGCGACGTCGTCGGGGCTGACGTAGTCGCGTCCGCCCAATGCTGCCCAGGCCCGGCTGGCCCGGAGCAGTTGCAGGGTGGCGCGGGGGGAGGCGCCGAGTCGCAGCTCGCGACTGTTTCGGGTCGCATGCACGATCCGGACCAGGTAGTTCTTCACCGCCGGGCTCACGTACACGGTTTTGACCACTTCGATCAGTGCCTGGACGGTGGCCTTGTCGGTGACCGGTTGGAGGGCGGCCAGCGGGTCGCTGCTGCCGTGGGATTCGAGCATGTCCAGTTCGGCGCCGGGGGTGGGATAGCCGATCGCGATCCGGGCCATGAACCGGTCTCGCTGCGCCTCGGGGAGGGGATAGGTGCCCTCCATCTCGATCGGGTTCTGGGTGGCGATCACCATGAACGGCAGCTCGAGCAGATAGGTCGTGCCGTCCACGCTGACCTGACGTTCCTCCATCGACTCCAGCAGTGCGGACTGGGTCTTGGGTGAGGCGCGGTTGATCTCGTCTCCGACCACGATGTTGGCGAAGATGCCGCCGGGCTTGAACTCGAAGTCGCGCGTCTCCTGGTTGAACACCGAGACGCCCGTGATGTCGGAGGGGAGCAGGTCAGGGGTGAACTGCACGCGGCGGACCGAACAGTCGATCGATCGGCCGAGTGCTTTGGCGAGCATGGTCTTGCCCACGCCCGGAACATCCTCGACGAGCAGATGGCCTTCTGCCAGCAGCACGGTCAGCGCCAGGTCGATGGTGTCGCGTTTGCCCTCGATGACGGACTCGATCGCCGTCCGCACCTGGCCCATCACCGAGACCACGTCGCCGAGCGACAACTCTGCGGCGACAGGGCCGGCAGCGCTGCGCTGGTAACTGAGTGTCACGCGGCCTCCCGCTTCATCGGCACCCGGTGTCCCCGACCGGGCAGGTCTCCTTCGCACCCTACGTGGTCGGTCCCAGCAGGTCCCAGGATCGGCGAATCCGGCCTGAGGACGGCGGTGCCGAACGCCGACCTACCGTGCGGCACCACCGTCCTGCCCCGGATCGTGGCTGAACGGGTGCCCAAGTGGAGTGAAGTGGAGTACAGTGGCGCGAAGTGGAGGAAATAGGGCGCAAGGTGGAGCGAGGAGGTGGGGAACGGGATGTTCCTCGGCACCCACACCCCTCGCCTGGACGAGAAGGGACGACTGATCTTGCCCGCGAAGTTCCGTGACGAGCTGGCCGCCGGCCTGGTCATCACGCGAGGGCAGGACCGATGCCTGGCCATCTGGCCGATGGAGACCTTCATCGCCCAGACCGCCGACCTGCGCAACGCCTCCTCCAGCAGCAAGCAGGTCCGGGATTACCAGCGGATGCTCGCTTCGGGGGCGTCCGACGAGGTGCCCGACAAACAGGGGCGGATCACCATCCCGCCGCACCTGCGGGCCTATGCCGGTCTCGACAAGGAGTGTGTCGTGGTCGGTGCGATGAACCGGGTGGAGGTCTGGGATGCGACGTCGTGGAACAGCTACTCCACCGAGCAGGAGGCGGAGTTCGCCGATCTGAACAACGAGGGTTTCCCAGGGCTCTGAGCCCGTCCTGGGAGATGTACACACCGGCTCGAGAGAACACGACAGCGCGTGCGACGAGGCTTCAACCTGTAGGTCCGTTCGCCCTGGCACACCTTCCCCGGTGCCAGGTCGGATGAGGCGGGTCTCGGGTTGAAACCTGGTGGTACGCACTGACCAGCTGCAGCACGTGAGCACGACGCGAGCAGCGCACGAGCAGAACGAGAAGGGTCGAGATGGCTACTCCCCACGTGCCGCCGCGCCACGAACCGGTGATGCTGGACGAGATCGTCGCCGTCCTCGCTCCGGCTCTCGTTGCCACGGCGGACGGCACCCGACCGGTATTGGTCGACTGCACACTCGGACTCGGTGGGCACGCCGAGGCGCTGTTGGAGGCATGTCCGGACGTGCGGTTGATCGGTCTCGACCGGGACCCCAACGCCTTGGCCCTGGCAGCTCAGCGACTGAGCCCGTACGCCGGCCGCACCACCTTCGTCGAGGCCGTCTACGACGAGTTGACCGAGGTCCTGGCCGAACTCGGCCATCCGAAGGTCCAAGGCATCCTGCTCGATCTCGGACTCTCGTCGCTGCAGATCGACGACACCGACCGCGGTTTCGCGTACGCCGTCGACGCGCCGCTGGACATGCGGATGGACGGTCGACAGGAGTTGACCGCGGCCGAGGTGGTCAACACCTACAGTGCCGCCGATCTGGCCCGGATCCTGCGGACGTACGGCGAGGAGCGGTTCGCCGACCGGATCGCCCGGCGGATCGTCACCGCCCGAGCCGAGCAGCCCTTCGACACCTCCGCCCGGCTGGTGCAGGTGCTGGATTCGGCCATTCCCGCGGCGGCTCGCAAGAGTGGCGGTCATCCGGCCAAGCGCACCTTCCAGGCCCTGCGGATCGAGGTCAACCGCGAACTGGCAGCGCTGGAGTCGGTGCTGCCACAGGCGGTCGCGGCCCTCGCCGTCGGCGGTCGGATTGCCGTACTGGCCTATCACTCGCTGGAGGACCGGTTGGTCAAACAGGTGTTGACAGCGGGTTCGCGCGACACGGCCCCGCCCGGACTGCCGGTTGTCCCCGATGAGCATCAGCCGCAGTTAGTGTTGCTAACCCGTGGTGCCCAGAAGCCGACGGAGGCAGAGATTGTGAGCAACCGCCGTGCTGCCTCGGCGCGTTTCCGGGCAGCGGAGCGGATTCGCGAGCCGCGGACCCAGGGGAGGGGAGCGGCATGAGCGCGCTGTGGTCATCGCTGCAGGCCCCCATCGTCACGGGCCGGCCGGACCGTCAGCCCGGGGAAGACAACTCCGGGGCCAAAGGTTCCGAGCGGCGGCTCCGGGCAGTCCCCTCGCTGCCGGCGCGAGTGGCCCGGATCCCGTTCATCAGTGTGCTGATCGCCATCTTCGGGGTGGGCATGGTCGGTCTGCTGATGGTCAACACCACCTTGCAGAACCAAGCCTTCGAGTCGCGGTCGCTGAATCGGCAGGCCGCCCAGCTGGTCTACCAGGAAGCCGAACTGCAATCCCAGCTGAACACGCTACGGACCCCCGACCAGATCGCCGCCAAGGCGTCGGCGCTCGGCATGCGGGCCAACCCGAAGCCGGCCTTCCTGGTCGTGCCGTCGGGCAAGGTGATCGGTAAGCAGTATCGGGTCACCGGTGACGAGATGACGGGTCTGATCGTCAAGACGCCGGAGCAACTCGCCGCCGAGAAGGCCGCCCGAGAGGCCAAGGCCAAGGCAAAGGCTGAGGCCGCCGCCAAGAAGAAGGCCGCTGCCGAGGCCAAGGCGAAGGCGGAAGCGCTGGCCAAGGCGAAGGCCGCGGCCGCGGCGCAGCAGGCGGCCGCGGAGAAGGCGGCGGCTGAGGCCAAGGCTCAGAAAGCGAAGAAGGCCGAAGCGGCCAAGAAGGCCAAGCAGGCCGAGAAGCGGACGGGGGACAACTGATGGCTGCGAGCCGACCGCTGCGGGAGTCCGCGAAGTCCACCACCACGCGCAACCGCCGGGATTCCGGTCAGGGCAACCGCCGGCTCCGCGGCGAGAGTTCGAGCCGGCCGCGAGCATCGGCTCGCCGTCGCCGGAGGACCCGTCGGGTGCCACTGGCCGACGGCACCCGGCGCTTGCATGTCGTGCTGATCGCGCTGGCCATCGCCATGTCGCTGTGCGCCGGCCGACTGCTGCAGCTGCAGGGATTCGACTCGTCGGCGTACGCGGCCGAATCCGCGGCCGCGCTGACCCAGCGGATGCCGCTGCTGCCCTCTCGCGGCGACATCACCGATCGCAATGGCACCGTGCTGGCGGCCACCGAGCCGGCAGTCGCGGTGACCGCCGACCCAGTTCTGACCGGCAAGCAACCCGGCGTGTTCGCGGAGGTGATCGCGCCCTACCTCGACATGACCGTCGATGAGTTGGTGCCGCTGCTCACCAAACGGGACACCCGATTCGTGTACCTGAAGAAGCAGGTGCCCGCGATGACGTACACCCGGATGGCGGCGGCACTGGCGGAGCGGAATCTGTACGGGGTGTTCCGGGAGGCCGATCCGATCCGTACCTATCCGGCCGGTGACCTGACCGGGCCGATCATCGGCTTCGTCGACGGCAGCGGCACCGGGAAGGCGGGCCTGGAGAACTCGTTGCAGAGCGAACTTGCCGGTGTAGAGGGCCAGGAGGAGTACGAGAGCGCGCCCAACGGCAGCAAGATCCCGCTCGGCGACAGCAAGATCACCCCGGCCCAGAACGGCTACGACTACCGGCTGACCTTGGACTCGGAGTTGCAATGGGTGGCGCAGCGGCGGATTACCCAACAGGTGAGCAAGGTGAAGGCCGACTTCGGCTTCGCCATCACCATGAACATCAAGACCGGCGAGATCTTGGCGCTGGCCCAGGCACCGACGTACGACTCGAACGACCCGAAGTCGTCGCTGAAAAAGTTCCGTAACCTGCAGGCGGTCACCGCGCCGTACGAGCCGGGCAGTGTACAGAAGATCCTCACGGCGGCCGCGTTGCTGGAGTCCGGCAATGCGGGGGAGGACACCCGGGTGAGCATCCCGAATCGGCTGCCGTCGGGCCCGTATCTGATCAAGGACCACTTCGAGCACAGTGACGACTATCGGCTGAACATGCGCGGCGTGATCGCGAAGTCGTCCAACATCGGCACCGCCATGCTGTCGCGGCAGATGCCGATCGATCAGCTGCACGACTATCTGGTGAAGTTCGGGCTGGGTGCGAAGACCGGGATCGAGCTGCCCGGCGAAAGCCTCGGGACGCTGCCGGGCGCACAGATGGAACCGATGACACGGGACCGGGTCGCATTCGGCCAGGGCCTGGCTGTCACCGGTATCCAGGAGATCTCGGCGATCGCCGGGCTGCTCAACGGTGGCGTCTACAACTCGCCGACGATCATCAAGTCGGCGACCGATTCCGACGGCAAGCCGGTCGCGTTGCCGACCCGGGAGCCGCGCCGGATCGTTTCGGCGGAGACCTCGGCCGAGGTCCAGGACCTGATGCGCGCGGTGGTCGACAACTCCAGTACCGGCCAGTACTCGCTGCGGCTGGACGGCTACACCAGCGGCGGCAAGACCGGCACCGCGCAGCGGGGCACCGCCAAGGGCTACAAGGGCTACATCACCTCCTACGTGGGATTCGCCCCGCTGAAGGATCCGCAGATCATCACCTACGTGGTGGTCAACAACCCGAAGAAGGGTGACCCGACGGGCACCCAGGTGGCGGCTCCGGTCTTCCGCGACATCATGCAGTACGCGCTGCCGCGCTATTCGGTGGCGCCGACCAAGAACGCTGTCCTGAAGCCGAAGACGATCACCTGGTGAGCGACGTCATGCTCCGCAGTGAGGTCACCACCGGCCGTGACCCCGAGTCGATACCGTCGGACCGTGGGCGCGGCTGACAACAGTGCCGGGCCGAACCTTCGGCCGACCGGGCTGGCTGGGCTCAGCTGGTCGGAGTTGCTGGGCGCGGTCGGCAGTGCCGAGGTCGTGGTCGCGCCCGGTGGCCGGGCTACCGGGGAGTTGCGCTGCACCGGAGTGACCGCGGACTCACGGCTGGTGCAGGCCGGCGATCTGTACGTCGCGGTGCCCGGTGCCAGCCGGCACGGTGCCGACTTCACCGCCGAGGCGTTGCGGCGGGGAGCACGTGCCGTGCTCACCGACGCGGCTGGTGCGGAGCGGGTGCGGCTGGCGGCCGAATCCGTGCCGACCGGGCCGGCGACCGGATCGGGCGCATCGGCCGGTGGGGTTCCGGTGGCCGTCGTGCCGCAGCCCCGGTCCGTGATCCCGGTGCTGGCCGATCAGGTGTACGACCACCCGGCGACTCGGCTGAAGCTCTACGGAATCACCGGCACGAACGGCAAGACCACCACCGCCTATCTGCTGCAGGCGGTCTTGCGGGCCGCCGGGCAGCGCGTCGGTTTGATCGGCACGATCGGCTATCAACTCGACGACCGACGCCTGGAGTCCCGGCGCACCACCGTGACCACCCCCGAGGCGGCGGAGCTGTATGCCCTGCTGGCCGTGCTGGTCGAGCAGGGTGCGGATGCGGTCGTGATGGAGGTGTCCTCGCACGCGCTCGCGCTGGGCCGGGTCGACGGGCTGCGGTTCGACGTCGCCGCCTTCACCAACTTCGGCTCCGACCACCTGGACTTCCACCACGACCTGGACTCCTACTTCGCCGCCAAGGCGTCCCTGTTCACCCGGCAGCGGGCCGCTCGGGCCGTGATCAATCTCGATGATCCGCGTGGCCGGCAGCTGATCGACCAGGCTGGTCGGGAAGGTATGGCCGAGGTGCGGACAGTCAGTCTGGACGGGCCGGCCGACTATGCCGCCCCGGACCGGCGCCCGGCCGGCAAGGGCCGGACTGCGCTCTCGGTCCGTACCCCGCATGGTGTGGTGCCGGCGACGATCGGGCTGCCCGGCGAGTTCAACGTTCGCAACGCCGTGACCGCGCTGGCAATGGCCGACCTGGCGGGGATCGAGCTGACGGTCGCCGCGGCCGGGCTTCGCGACGCGGTGGTACCCGGACGGATGCAGCGGATCGCGCTCGGCGCCACGGCGCCGGCGGTGTTCGTCGACTTCGCCCACACGCCACAGGCGGTGGCCGCGGTGCTGGCGAGCTTGGCCGGTCACCGCCGGATCGTCGTGCTGGGCTGCGGCGGGGATCGCGATACCGAGAAGCGCGCACCGATGGGTGCGGCCGCGGTGGCGGGCGCCGAACTGGTGGTGGTGACCGACGACAACCCGCGGACCGAGGAACCGGCCACCATCCGGGCCGAGGTGTTGCGTGGTGCCGCGACCGAGGTTGCGCGCTCGGGTCGAGACGTCACTGTCGTCGACGAGGGCAGCCGCCGCGACGCGATCCGGGTCGCGCTGCGGACGGCTGGTCCAGACGATGTGGTTGCGATCCTGGGCAAGGGCCACGAACGTGGTCAAGAGATCGCCGGCACCGTGGTTCCGTTCGCCGACGAGGATGCCGTACGCGAGATCTATGCCGAGTTGTCAGATTCTGCGGTCGCCCGAGCGACCACAGAATCTGACAAGTCGGTGGAAGGGGGCGTTGACCAATGATCCCGGTGACCGTACGGGAGCTGGCGGCGTTGCTCGATGCGGAGTTGGTCGGCCCGGACGGGCTGCTCGACGAGGTGGTGACGGGTCTGGTCGTCGACTCCCGGGAGGTGGTGGCGGGAAGTCTGTTCCTGGCGCTGCCGGGCGAGCGGGTCGACGGCCACGACTATGTGGTCGGCGCCTTTGCCCGGGGTGCGGCGGCGGCACTGACCAGCAGACCGGTCGACGGAGCCGCAGGTCCCTGTCTGGTGGTTCCTGATCCCTTGCTCGCCGCCGGCCGAATCGCCCGTGACCAGGTGGATCGCGCGACGGAAGGCGGGATGCGTACGGCGGCGCTGACCGGTTCGGTGGGCAAGACCTCGACCAAGGACCTGCTGGCCCAGGTGTTGGAAGCGGCCAATCCGACGGTCGCCCCGGTGGGCAATCTCAACAACGAGCTGGGGCTGCCGTTGACCGTCTGCCGAATCGAGCCGGACACCCGGTTTCTGGTGGCCGAGATGGGGGCCCGGGGGATCGGGCACATTGCCTATCTGTGTGGCATCGCGCCACCCCAGGTCGCCGCGGTGCTGAATGTCGGCACCGCACACGTGGGCGAGTTCGGTGGCCAGCAGCAGATCGCGACCGCCAAGGGCGAGATCGTGGAGGCGCTGCCGGCCGACGGCACAGCCGTGCTGAACGCCGACGATCGGTTGGTCTGGGCGATGCGCGCGCGGACGACGGCGCGAGTGGTCGCCACCAGCGCTCTCGGCGAGCCGAGTTGGCCGGATGCGGTCTGGGCCGAAGCCATCGTTGCCGACGCGCTCGGTCGCTGTGCGTTCACGCTGCACCAGAAATCCGCGGCGGGTTCGGCCGTCGATCCGGTCCGGATCCAGCTGGGTGTCTCTGGTCACCACCAGGTGCCGAATGCGATCGCGGCGGTCGCGATGGCCCGCGCGCTGGGCGTCGACCACGAGATCGTGGTGGATGCGCTGTCTGCAGCCGGACCGCGCTCCCGCTGGCGGATGGAGCTCACCGAGCGGGCGGACGGCGTACTGATCGTGAACGACGCCTACAACGCCAACCCGCAGTCGATGCACGCCGCGCTGGACACCGTCGAGGAGATCCTTGCGGGCCGGAATGCGGCCGAGCCGACCGGGGCTGGGGGCGTCCGGGGCTGGGCGGTGCTCGGCGACATGCTGGAACTCGGCGATTCCGCGACGGCCGAGCATCGGGCGCTCGGCAGCTATGCGATCGAGCACGGCATCACCCGGCTGGTCGCCGTCGGCTCCTTCGCCGACGAGATCGTGGCCGGCGCTCTCGCCGCAGGAGCCCAGATCGCCCGAGCCGCGAGCCCGGCAGATTCCGACGTCGCGGTGGGTGCGGCTTCCGCGACGTCGGTCGGAGGTGACTGTCATGCCGCCGCCCGGCTGGTTGCCGACGGGCTCGAACCGGGCGATGTTGTTCTGGTCAAGGCGTCGCGTGGCTTAGCCTTGGACACCGTGGCCGCCGCCCTCGCGGTGGCCGATCCAGTCGGCCGAGACGACCAACACGGCCGAGACGACGCGTCGGGCCACGACCAGCCTGACCTGGCCGAGGACAGTGGGGGCACCGCGTGAAGACGATCGTTTTCGCCGGCGCTCTGGCTCTGCTGGGCACGCTGCTCGGCACTCGGCTGGCGATTCGCTTCCTGGTGAAGAAGGGCTACGGCCAGCTCATCCGTGACGACGGGCCGACCTCGCACCACGTGAAGCGCGGCACCCCGACGATGGGTGGCCTGGTGATCATCGCGGCCGTCCTGGTCGCCTACATCGGCAGCCACCTGCTGACCTGGACGCCGCCGTCGGCGTCGGCGGTGCTGGTCTTGTTCTTGTTCACCGGCCTCGGCGCCGTCGGGTTTCTCGACGACTACATCAAGATCCGCAACCAGCGTTCGCTCGGTCTGCGCAGCAAGGCCAAGATGGCCGGCCAGGTGCTGGTCGCCGTCATCTTCGCGCTGCTGTCACTGCAGTTCCCCGACGAGCGGGGGATCACCCCGGCGTCGACGTACGTCTCCTTCCTCCGCGACATCCCCTGGCTGCAGTTGCCGGTCTTCCTGGTGGTGCTCTGGGTCATCTTCCTGATTGCCGCGGCCAGCAACGGCGTGAACTTGACCGATGGTCTGGACGGGCTGGCGACGGGTTCTTGCACCATGATCTTCGGCGCGTTCACGCTGGTGAACATCTGGCAGTACAACCAGTCCTGTGCCTACACGGCTTCGGCCGGCCCGAAGTGCTACGAGGTACGCGATCCGTACGACCTCGCGGTGGTTGCGATCGCGCTCGCCGGCGCCTGTTTCGGCTTCTTGTGGTGGAATGCCGAGCCGGCCAAGATCTTCATGGGCGACACCGGCTCCCTGTCGTTGGGTGGCGCGTTGGCCGGTCTGGCAATCTTCACCCGGACCGAGTTGCTGCTGGTCATCCTCGGCGGCTTGTTGGTGATCGAGGTCGGCTCGGTGATCTTGCAGACGAGTTACTTCAAGCTCACCCGACGGATGACCGGCACACCTAAACGCTTGTTCAAGATGACCCCCTTCCATCACCACTTCGAGTTGCTGGGCTGGGCTCAGGTGACGATCGTGATGAGGTTCTGGATCATCTGCGGGCTCTTCGTCTCCGCTGCTCTGGGCATCTTCTATGCCGAATGGGTGGTGGGTACGTGAGTTGGCTCGATACCGCCGATGGCGCGTCGCCCTGGGAGCGGGCTCGGGTGCTGGTGACGGGGCTCGGTGTGTCCGGATTCGCGGCGGCGGACGGGCTGCTGGAGTTCGGGGCGCGGGTCGTGGTGGTCGAGGACAAGACGACCGAGGCCAACAGCGACAAGGCCGAACTGCTGCGTACGCTCGGCGCCGAAGTCCTGCTCGGTCCCGGGTCCAGCACCCTGCGACCCGACGGCATCGATCTGATCGTCACCACCGGCTGGAGCCCGCGGCACCGGCTGCTCGCTGCGGCTGCGGCCGCGAGGATACCGATCTGGAGTGAGCCGGAGCTGGCCTGGCGGCTCAGCCGGCCCAAGCGGCCCACGCCCTGGCTGGGGATCACCGGCACCAACGGCAAGACCACGACCACGCAGATGCTGGAGTCGATGCTGCGGGCCGCCGGGTTGAGGACCGCCGCGGTCGGCAACATCGGCCGCCCGCTGATGGAGACCGTGCTGGATCCCGAGCCGTACGACGTGCTCGCGGTCGAGCTGTCCAGCCATCAGCTGCACTGGTCGCACACGCTCGCATTGCATTCGGCGGCGGTGCTCAACCTGGAGCCCGACCACTACGAGTGGCACGGTGGGCCCGAGGGCTATCGCGCCGCGAAGGCGAAGGTCTACGAGGGCGTCCAGGTCGCCTGCGTCTACAACGTCGCCGACCCGGCCACCGAGAAGCTGGTCGAGGACGCGGAGGTGGTCGAGGGAGCCCGTGCCATCGGCTTCACCCTCGGCACGCCCGGCATGTCGATGCTCGGTGTGGTCGACGATCTGCTGGTCGACCGGGCGTTCATCGAGCAGCGCCGCGATTCCGCGCTCGAACTGGCCAAGGTCGCCGACGTCAGCCCGGCCGCGCCGCACAACATCGCCAACGCACTGGCGGCCGCGGCACTGGCCCGGGCATATGGGGTGCCGGCCACCGCGGTCCGCGACGGCCTGCGCGGCGTACGGGTGGGGGCACACAAGATCGAGACCGTCCTCGTCCGGGACGGCATCACCTACGTGGACGACTCCAAGGCGACCAACCCGCACGCTGCCGACGCCGCGTTGCGGGCGTTCGAGTCGGTGGTCTGGATCGCCGGTGGTCAGGCCAAGGGCACCACCTTCGACGACCTGGTCGCCAGCCATCGTGACCGGTTGCGGGGCGCGGTGCTGTTGGGCGTCGATCGTGCCGTGGTTGCCGACGCACTACGCCGACACGCGCCCGAGGTCCCGGTGATCACCGTCGAGGAGACCGAAGATGGAGCGATGGCGCAGGCCGTGGCGGCCGCGGTCTCTCTCGCTCGAGCAGGGGACACCGTGCTGCTGGCCCCGGGATGCGCCAGCTTGGACATGTATCGCGACTACGCCGCCCGAGGGGACGCCTTCGCAGCGGCCGTACGCACTGGGTGAGGAGTGACCGCGTGGCGACTGTGACGCCCGGCCGAACTGGACGGAGCTCAGCCCAGACCACACGCACCGGCAAGCCCAAGCCGGACATCTCACCCAAAGGCACCCGCACGATCCGCACCTGGCTGCAGGCGATCCTGGAGCGACCGCTGACCAGCTATCACCTGGTGCTCGGGTCGGCCGCCATGCTGCTTGCGCTCGGTTTGATGATGGTGCTGTCGGCCTCCAGTGTCAGTGCGTACCTGGCCTTCGACGACGCCTACTACTACGTCAAGCGCCAGGCGATGTTCCTGGTGATGGGAGTCATCGGTGCCGTGGTGCTGATGCGGCTGCCGCAGAGCGTGCTGCGGGTCTTCGGCTGGGTGGGCGTCGCCCTGGCCACCGCGTTGCTGATCTTGACCTATACCGCCCTCGGTTTCGAGAGCGGCGGCAACCGCAACTGGATCGACCTCGGCTTCACCTCCATCCAGCCGTCGGAGTTCGCCAAGCTGGCGATGATCATCTGGGGCGCCGATGTGCTGGCCCGCAAGGACAAACTGCTGGATCGGCCCAGTCATCTGCTGTTTCCCTATCTCCCGGTCTGTGCGATCTTGATCGGACTGGTGGTCTTCCAAGGCGATGCCGGGACCGCGGTGGTGATGGTCGCGATCATGGTCGGCGTGCTGTTCATCGTCGGCGCTCCGCTGCGGGTGCTCGCGGTGCTCGGCTTCTGCGCCGTCGGCGGTGTGGTCACCCTGTTCGTCACCAGTCCGGTCCGGATGCGGCGGCTGGCCGCCTATCTGGACCCGACCGCCAACGTGAACGGCGCCAACGACCAGGCCAATGCCGCGATGCTCGCGATCGCCTCCGGCGGCTGGTGGGGGCAAGACCTCGGCGGCAGCCGGCAGAAGTGGGGCGGCTTGCCGGTTGCTCACTCCGACTACATCTTCGCCGTCATCGGCGAGGAACTCGGGCTGTTCGGCAGTCTGATCGTGCTGACGCTGTTCCTGGTGCTCGGCTATGCCGGGCTGCGGATCGCGACGCGGAGCGACGAGAAGTTCCGTCGGTACGCGGCCGGCGGGGTGACGATCTGGTTCATGGTCCAGGCGCTGATCAACCTTGCCGTGGTGCTCCGGCTGTTGCCGGTCGCCGGCGTGCCGCTGCCGTTCGTCTCGTACGGGGGATCGGCCCTGATCGCCAACCTGTTGGCCCTGGGGGTGCTGTTGTCGTGCGCCCGGCACGAGCCGGAGGCCCGCAAGCTGCTCGCCGGCCGCCGGGACAAGAAGCCCAAGCGTCGGGTCAGCACGGTGACCGAATCGCCGAAGGCGGCGGTCAAGTGAGTGCGTTGAACGATCGTGCCGGCGAGAGGATTCGCCGGTGACCAGCGTGGTGCTGGCGGGGGGTGGGACCGCGGGGCACACGTCACCGCTGATCGCGACCGCGCAGCAGGTGCTGGCGTTGGCGCCGCAAGCTCGAGTGACCGCTGTCGGCACCGCCCGCGGTCTGGAGACGACCGTGGTGCCGGCCGCCGGATTGACCCTGGAACTCATCCCGCCGGTGCCGCTGCCCCGGAAGCCCGGCAAGGACTTGGTTCTGGTTCCTTACCGGCTGGGCCACGCGGTCGGCGAGGCCGGCCGGCTGCTGGAGCGGGTCGGCGCCGATGTGGTGGTCGGATTCGGCGGCTATGTGTCGACCCCGGTCTATCTGGCAGCCCGGCGCCGCAAGCTGCCGATCGTCATCCACGAGCAGAACGCCCTGCCGGGGCTGGCGAACCGACTGGCCTCCCGGTTCACCGAGCATGTGTTCACCTCCTTTCCCGACACGCCGTTGCCGCATGCCACCTGCATCGGTCTGCCGCTGCGGGCCGGGATCACCGACCTCGATCGAGTCGCGGCGCGCGGTGCGGCACGGGAGAAGTTCGGGTTGCCCGGCGACGGTCACGTGCTGCTGGTGAGCGGCGGCTCCCAGGGTGCGGCCAGTCTGAATCGCGCGGTGGCCGGCTCCATCCAGGCGTTGGTCCGGGCCGGCATCTCGGTGCTGCACGCCGTCGGACCGAAGAACCTCACCGATGATTTGGTCGCGGTGACCGACTCCGACACCGGCGCGGTCTACCGACCACTGGCCTACATCGAGGAGATGGACGTCGCGTACGCGGCCGCCGACTTGATGCTGGGCCGTTGCGGCGCGAGCACGGTGTTGGAGACCGCGGCCGTCAGGCTGCCGGCCGTTTTCGTGCCCTATCCGCACGGCAATGGTGAGCAGGCTCGCAACGCGGCGGGTGTGGTCGCCGCCGGTGGTGGGGTGTTGCTCGCCGACGCCGATTGCACCGCCGACTGGGTGCAGGCGGAGATCCCGACGTTGATCCGTCCGGACGTGCTGGCCCAGATGACTCGTGCTCTGGCCGGAGTCGGTCACCGGGACGCGGCCACGGTGCTGGCCCGGGAGACGCTGCGGCTTGCGGGCTGGAACGATCCGGCGCCGGACGGAGCAGCCAGGACGGACGGAGAACCTGGGGAAGGACGGACCGCCTGATGGGGCTGCTGACACCGGTCGAGCTGGTCGAGGTGAACGAGCTCGGTCCGGTCCATTTCATCGCCATCGGTGGCTCCGGGATGAACGGCATCGCCTCGGCGCTGCTCCAACTCGGGGTCCCGGTCAGCGGCAGCGACCGGCAGGAGTCGAAGTATCTGCGAGCCCTGGAGGCCCAGGGTGCTCGGGTCTTTGTCGGCCACGATGCCGCGCAACTGTCCGACGACGTGCAGACGGTGGTCGCCTCGTCGGCGATCCGGGAGGACAACCCGGAGCTGGCCAAGGCCCGGACCCGCGGGTTGCGGGTGCTGCACCGCAGCGCCGCGCTCGGCTCGATCATGCTCGGCCGTCGCGGGGTGGCGGTCGCCGGCACCCACGGCAAGACCACGACCACCGCGATGATCTCCCATGTCATGTCCGGCGTCGGCCAGGACCCTTCGTACGTGATCGGCGGCGCCCTCACCGGGGCGAGCACCGGAGGCCACATCGGTGGCGGCGACGTGCTGGTGGTCGAGGCCGACGAGTCCGACGGCTCGTTCCTGCAGTATCCGGCCGAGATCGCCGTGGTCACCAACGTCGATCCCGACCATCTGTCCAACTGGGGGACCGCGGAGAACTATGCCGACGGGTTCCTGCGGTTCGCGACGGGGGAGAGCGTCCGGCTGCTGGTGGTCAGCGCCGACGATCCCGGTGCCGTCGCGCTGACCGAGCGGGTGCGCGCGCAGCCAGGGGAGCGGCCGACGATCATCACCTTCGGGGAGGCCGAGGGCGCCGACATCCGGATCGCCGACGCGGTCTTCGCCGGCACCGGGTCGAGTTTCACCCTGGCCGGAGACCCGGTCCGGTTGAGCGTGCCGGGGGACTACAACGTCTGGAACGCCGCCGCGGCGTACGCGGTGGCGGTCGACCTGGGAGCGGATCCGGCTGCGGTCCGGGCGGAACTGGAGACGTACGGCGGGACCAACCGCCGGTTCCAGCTGGTCGGCGCCGTCGACGACATCCGGGTGTACGACGACTACGCCCACCACCCGACCGAGGTCGCCAACACCCTGAAGGCAGCCCGCACCGGCGTGGCCGGCACCGGCGGGCGTGTCGTGGTGTGCTTCCAGCCCCATCTCTACACCCGGACCCGCGACTTCTGGCGCGAACTGGCGGCCGCGTTGGAGATCGCCGACCAAGCCGTCGTGATGGACGTCTGCGGTGATCGGGAGGACCCGATTCCTGGGATCGACGGAGCGATGGTTGCAGCTGCGGTGACGCCCGGCACGGCGGCGGTGACCTACGTGCCCGGCTGGGACGACGCGGCGCCGACCGTGGCGCGGATCGCCAGACCCGGCGACCTGGTGATCACGGTGGGCTGTGGTGACGTGACCAAAGTAGCCCCACTGATCGTCGACGAGCTGCATCGCGAGCGAGGGATCTGATGGCTACCGTGACCCCCACCCGGCCGCCATCGGTGGCCGACGGCAAGAAGGATCGGCCAAGGCCGCGCCGGCGACGGATCTGGCCATTCGTGCTCAGCGGGGTGCTGCTGGTGGCCCTGCTGGCCGGAGCGGTCTGGCTGGTCGGCTTCTCCTCGGTGCTGGCCGCGCGGCAGGTCGCGATCACCGGTTTGACGACGCTGAACAAGGATGAGGTCACCAGCAAGGCCGCGGTGCCGCTCGGCGTCCCGCTGGCCCGCCAGGATCTGTCCGCGATCGCCGGTCGCGTTGCCGAGTACCCCCAGGTCGAGCACGTGGCGGTCACCCGGTCCTGGCCGAACACCGTCAGCATCACGGTGACCGAGCGGACTCCGGTGTTCGCGGTCCGCTACGCCAACCTGTACGTGCTGGTGGACAAGAACGGTGTCCCGTATCTGACGGTCACCAAGCAACCCGCCGGGCTGCCGCTGGCCGCTGCCAGCAAGGACGACCGGGCCAGCCTGGTCGAGATCGCCACGGTCTCCCGGGACTTGTCGAAGAAGCTCCGTAAGCAGGTGGTGACGATCCGGGCCGACTCGCCGTACGCGCTGGTGCTGGTCCTCGACTCGGGGGTGGAGATCGCCTGGGGCACCTCGGAGCAGTCCAAGCTCAAGGGCCAGGTCGCGCTTGCCTTGCTGAAGCAGAAGCCGAAGGCGATCGACGTCTCCGCCCCCCACAACCCCACGATCAAGTAATCGGCTAGCCACCCCTCAAGGTCAACTTCAGGGTCAGCATTCAGCGCCTTTTCTCGGCCCTCGGGCGTGTCCGGCGGTCCCATGTGGACAGTCGTTGAGGCTACTTACTAGCGTTGCCGAAGCGTCGTCGACCATCTTGAGTCCCTTCCCCCTTAGACCTCAGGTCGGTTCGCCGTGCGCACGGTAGGCGTCCCATCAGCACAAGAGGCAGGAACCACGTGGTGTCGGCATCACAGAACTACTTGGCCATCATCAAGGTCGTCGGCGTCGGCGGAGGCGGGGTCAACGCGGTCAACCGGATGATCGAGCAGGGCCTGCGAGGGGTCGAGTTCATCGCGGTCAACACCGACGCCCAGGCGCTGCTGATGAGCGATGCCGACGTCAAGCTCGACATCGGCCGGGATCTCACCCGCGGCCTCGGCGCCGGCGCTGACCCGGACAAGGGTCGCCAGGCTGCCGAGGATCATGCCCAAGACATCGAGGACGCCTTGAAGGGCGCCGACATGGTCTTCGTGACCGCGGGCGAGGGCGGTGGCACCGGGACCGGTGGCGCTCCGGTCGTGGCTCGGATCGCCCGGGCGCTCGGCGCGCTGACCATCGGCGTGGTGACTCGTCCGTTCTCCTTCGAGGGCAAGCGGCGGGCGAACCAGGCGGATCAGGGCATCTCCAACCTCCGCGAGGAGGTCGACACCCTCATCACCATTCCGAACGACAAGCTGCTCCAGATGATCGATCACCAGATCGCCATCCTGGACGCGTTCAAGCAGGCCGACCAGGTGCTGCTGCAGGGTGTCTCCGGCATCACCGACCTGATCACCACCCCCGGTCTGATCAACCTCGACTTCGCCGACGTCAAGGCCGTCATGTCCAACGCCGGCTCGGCCTTGATGGGCATCGGCGCCGCGCGTGGCGAGGACCGCGCTCGGGCGGCCGCCGAGATGGCGGTGTCGTCCCCGTTGCTGGAGGCCAGCATCGACGGTGCGCACGGTGTGCTGCTGTCGATCGCCGGCGGCTCCGACCTCGGCCTGTTCGAGGTCTCCGCCGCCGCCAACCTGATTCAGGAGGCGGCACACGAGGACGCCAACATCATTTTCGGCACCGTGATCGACGACGCCCTTGGTGACGAGGTCAAGGTGACCGTGATCGCGGCCGGGTTCGAAGGCGGTGTGCCGCCGCGGCGGCAACCGGGAATCAGCCGGGCTGCTGACCTACGCGCCAACCGCCCAGGACCCTCGACCATGACCAGCCACTCCTCGACCGCGGCGGGCTCCTCGTCGTCGCGGAGCAACCCGTTCGCCCCCGAGCCGCAGACCACGCCTCGGCTGTCCGCCCCGCCGGTCTCGGCTCCTCGCCCGGCCGCTCCGGCAGCCGACGATGACGACCTGGACGTGCCAGACTTCTTGAAGTGACCGCGTGTCGAGCCCGGCGATCCCGGGGTCGTGCCGTCCTTGGCGGTATGGTCGAGCGCGGAACCTGGACCTGCACGGAGGGTAAGGACTCAATCCCATGGCCGAAAGACTGAAGCGGGCCGCTGCCTGGCTCGGGCTCGTGACCGACGACCGGTACGGGCAGTACGAAGAGTCCGACGGAGAGCTGACCGAGGGCATCAGCCGCGAGGAACTGGTCGGCGAGGCCGACCGGGGTGCAGCGAACAAGAGTTCGACCTCCGCGACCGGCTGGAACGCCGGTCAGGACAGCGCCTCGTCGGGGGGCGGCAGCGTCACCCCGCTCGAGACCAAACGCGTCGCCGCCGCTACGTCGGCGACGACCACCAACCCGCCTGTTGCTCCAACGCCCCGAACGGCCGACATGTCCCGCATCGTCACTGTGCATCCGCGTACCTACAACGAAGCCCGCACCATCGGCGAGCACTTCCGCGACGGAGTGCCGGTCATCATGAACCTGACCGACATGGAGGACGTCGACGCCAAGCGGCTGGTCGACTTCGCTGCTGGTCTCATCTTTGGTGTGCGTGGCAGTATCGAGCGTGTCACCAGCAAGGTGTTTCTCCTCTCGCCCCCGAACGTCAACGTGACGGCCGAGGACAAGGAGCGCATCGCGGGCGGCTTCTTCAACCAGAGCTGACCGCGCCGGTCGGGTGACGTAACGCCGATACAGGACAGGGACTACGGGACTCGACGCATGGTCATCATCGGACTCATCATCCAGTGGGTGCTCTGGATCTTTCTGCTGGTCCTTTTCGCCCGGATGATCCTCTCCTGGATTCCCGTGCTCGTGCGGGACTGGCAGCCGCGTGGGCCGATGCTGGTCGTCGCCGAGGTCATCTACTCCGTCACGGATCCGCCGTTGCGGGCGCTGCGCAAGGTGCTCAAGCCGGTCCGGATAGGCAACATGATGCTCGATCTCGCCTTCCTCGGGCTGGCCATCGGGGTCAGCATCTTGATGCGGATCAACGCGGCGATCTTCTTCTGATCCTCCGTCGCCGTCGGCCCTTCGTCTCGTCCGGGTCAGACGTACGCGTTCTCCCGGTCGGCTTCACGGGCCTCCTGGGTTTGCAGTGCTCGTTCGACGGCGTCGATGTCGCGTACGGCGCCGCGGTCTGCTGAGGTTGCCATCGCCGCGTAGACGCGCAGTGCCGCTGACACGGTGCGCTGGCGGTTTCGCGGACGGTAGCCGCCGGCATCGAGGAGCCGGGCGCGGCGTTCGGCCAACTCAGTTTCCGATACCTGCAGTACGAGCGATCGCGAGGGGATGTCGATCTCAACGATGTCGCCGTCCTCGACCAGGGCGATGGTGCCGCCGGCCGCCGCCTCGGGCGAGATGTGGCCGATGGACAGGCCCGAGGTGCCGCCGGAGAAGCGTCCGTCGGTGATCAGTGCGCACTGCTTGCCCAGGCCACGGCCCTTGAGGAATGAGGTGGGGTGCAGCATCTCCTGCATGCCCGGCCCACCCTTCGGGCCTTCGTAGCGGATGACGACGACGTCGCCCGGCTGCACCTGTTTGCCGAGGATCTTGGCGACTGCTTCCTCTTGTGACTCGCACACGACGGCAGGACCGGAGAAGGTCCAGATCGAGGGGTCCACACCGGCGGTCTTCACCACGGCACCGTCGAGGGCCAGGTTGCCACGCAGCACCGCCAGGCCACCGTCGGCGGAGTAGGCGTGCGCGGCGTCGCGGATGCAGCCACCCGCGGCGTCTTCGTCGAGGGTTTCCCAGCGTTCGGACTGGGAGAACGCGGTCGATGAGCGTACCCCGGCGGGCGCGGCATGCCAGAGCTCTTTCGCGGTCTCCGACGCCCGGCCACCACGGATGTCCCATTCGTCGAGCCAGACATCGAGGGAGTCGGCGTGGATCGCGTGCACGCCCGGATCGAGCAGACCGGCCCGGTGCAGCTCGCCCAGGATTGCCGGGATGCCACCAGCACGATGCACGTCCTCCATGTAGTACGTCCGCCCATAAGCGACGTTCGGCGCGACCTTGGCCAGGCAGGGCACCCGCCGGGAGATGGCGTCGATCTCGTCCAGACCGAAGTCGACCCCGGCCTCGTGCGCGGCGGCGAGCAGATGCAGAATCGTGTTGGTCGAGCCACCCATCGCGATGTCGAGTGCCATCGCGTTGCCGAAGGCAGCCGGGGTCGCGATGTTGCGGGGCAGCACCGAGTCGTCCCCCTCGCCGTAGCGCCGTCGGCAGAGCTGGACCGCGATCTCGCCGGCCTGTTCGTAGAGGGCGCGGCGGGCGGTGTGTGTCGCCAGCACCGAGCCGTTGCCGGGCAGGGCTAGACCGATGGCCTCGGTGAGGCAGTTCATCGAGTTCGCGGTGAACATGCCGGAGCAGGACCCGCAGGTCGGGCAGGCAGCTTCTTCGATCAGGGCGATGTCAGCGTCGGAGATGGCGTCGTTGGCGGCTTCGGAGATCGCGTCGACCAGATCCAGGGTGCGTACCGTGCCGTTCACCAGCGTCGTACGCCCGGACTCCATCGGGCCGCCGGAGACGAAGACCGTCGGGATGTTCAGCCGGAGAGCGGCCATCAACATCCCGGGCGTGATCTTGTCGCAGTTGGAGATGCAGACGATCGCGTCGGCCTGGTGCGCGTTCACCATGTACTCGACGGAGTCGGCGATCAGGTCGCGCGAGGGCAGCGAGTAGAGCATGCCGTCGTGACCCATGGCGATGCCGTCGTCGACAGCGATCGTGTTGAATTCGCGCGGAATCCCGCCGGCCGCGGTGATCGCCGCCGAGACGATCCGGCCCACCGGCTGCAGGTGGGTGTGGCCGGGCACGAACTCGGTGAAGCTGTTCGCGACCGCGATGATCGGCTTGCCGAAGTCGGCCGCATCAACGCCGGCCGCGCGCAGCAAGGCACGGGCTCCGGCCATGTTCCGGCCGTGTGTGACGGTACGTGAGCGCAGGGGGGTAGGCACGGAACCACAGTGCTCCGCTGCTTTCGAATTCGGAAGTCACTGGTGGTACTAGTATTCAGAGCACTAGTGTCAGTGGCTACCGTTGGGGCATGACCAGCGACGAGGAGAGACGCAAGGAACTCGGGGCGCTGCTGCGAGCCCGTCGCGAGCAGGTCGACCGCGCCGCCTTCGGGCTTCCGCCCGGTGCGCGTGGCCGCACGAACGGGCTGCGCCGCGAGGAGGTCTCTTATCTCTCCGGCGTGAGCGTCACCTGGTACACCTGGCTCGAGCAGGGTCGTGACATTCATCCGTCCCGCCAGGTCCTGGACGCGGTCGCCCGCTGTTTGCGCCTGACCGTGCCCGAGCACGATTACCTGCTTGCTCTCTCCGGCTTCGCCCCGACCCGGCCCAGCGCGGAGACAGTGGTGCAGTCCGCGCCCGCCCATGTCCAGCGGTTCCTCGACTCCTTGGGCGCCCACCCCGCGTACGCGCTCGCCCCGGATTGGGGCATCACCGGGTGGAACCGGGCGTACGAGGCGCTCTATCCCAACGTCGCCAGCGCCTCACCTGAGCAACGCAACCTGCTCTGGCTGGTCTTCACCGATCCGGCCGTCCGCGCTCTGCTGGACGACTGGGACGTCACCAGCCGTCGCTTCCTCGCCGAGTTCCGGGCCGAGGCCGGGCCACGTCTGGGTGACCCGCGCTATCTTGATCTGATCGCCCGCCTGGTCGAGGCCAGTCCCGAGTTCCGTTCCGGCTGGCAGGACCACGACGTCCGCGGCTTCCAATCCCGCGAGCGGGTCTTCCATCATCCGCAAGCCGGCCGACTGGTCTTCGAACAACACCAGCTGCGTCCCTCCGACCACCTCGACACCCAACTCGTCGTCTACACCCCGGTCGAAGGCCACCGCCCCTCCTGATCGATCAGCGCAGCAGTTCGGCGCCGGCCAGCTGGCTCGCGAGCCTTCGATCGAACGTATACAGAGGCAACGCTCTCGAAGACCGCGCCTCGGCTGCGAGGAAAGCATCGGTGACCGACACCTTCGGATGAGCCAAGTAGTCGTCCAGGACAGCCCGCCAGAGTGCTCGATCCAGGTCGAGGCCGGCCACACCGATGACGGCCTCTATCGACTGTGCCACGGTCGCTCGGGAGAGTTGCATCACTCGTTCGAGGACGTAGACGGTTTCCACCAGGGCCAGGTCCGGCACTCGGACGCGCTCGCCCGCACTCAGCAGGGCATCGGCGGCTGCGGTTTGAGCCGGGACATCGTCGAGCAGCCAGCGGAGTAGGACGTTGGTATCAATCGTCGGCACGGGGCCCCTCGCCGGCGAGCTCTTCGCCGCGTGCCGCCCAGCCGTCACCGGAGACCGGAATCCGATCCCAAGTGCCGCGCTGCTCAGCTTCTTCGCGGATTCTCGCACGGACCGAACGAAGGTCACGCGGGGCATCGATCACGAGAGAATCGCCCTCGATCCGGATCTCGACTCGATGACCCTTGTGGAGTCCAAGGGCCCGCCGCGCGGCCACGGGGAGGGTGATCTGACCCTTGGAAGTCATCGTGGCGTACATCACGTCCATGTAAGGAGTCTATCCCAGGTAAGGATAGGACGGGTGTCTTGCCGCATCGGGGCCGGCTAGTGCCCGCCGGCCGGAAACGACTGCTGTTCGCACGGGGATCGGGATTGTCCGGTGCCGCTGGGTCGGAAACGATCGATGGGGTCCGCGGGTGAGCGAATGTGAAGCCCGGCGAGTACGGTAGATCCGGCCGGTCGCAGTGTCGTCCGGTGACTGTCGTGTCGGGAAACTCGGCCGGGTCGATGACAAGTGGACCGGGCCGACGAAGCAACCAGACTGAGGTGGACGATGACGCTGTCGCTGGACGACGTGCGCAACAAGCGGTTCCGGATGACTCGCAGGTCGGGCTACGAGGTGATCGAGGTCGACGAGTTCGTGGACCAGGTCGAGGTGTCGTTCGAGCAGCTCACCGAGGAGAACGAGAACCTCAAGAAGCAGCTGGAGGCACTGCAGGCGACGGCGCCCGAGCCGCCCGTCGCTCCGACTCCGGAGCCGGTTTCTGGGAGTGCGAGCGGGACCGAGACCATTGTGGTCACGACCGGTGCCGAGGCGAGCACCGCCGTCGTACGGCTGGTCGCCATGTCCACCGAGCAGGCCGAGCGGCTGGTCGTCGAGGCCACGGATGAGGCGAACGAGATCCGGGAGAAGGCGGCCGCGTCTGCGCGCGAGCTGACCAGCGACGCCCAGGCGAGGGCCGATCGTCTCGTCGCGGAGGCGCAGCAGGCTGCTGAACGCGTCCGGGCCGAGGCTCAGGGCCGGGCGGACCGCCTGGACGCCGAGGTCGCGACCCGCCGCGTTGCGCTGCTGGGTGCGTTGGATACCGAGCGAGACGCCCTGCAGCAGTCCGTCGGCGAATTGCGCAGCTTCGAGGCTAGGTTCCGGGCCAACCTCATCGACGAGTTCCGCCAGCACATCAGCGCGTTGGAGGCCGGCCGAGCGCAGCCCGGCGATGTCCCCGCGCTGGCCGCCGAGAGCGCGGCAGTCGGCGCATCGCGCGCTTCCGGAGGCGAGACATCGGCGGCTGGACCTGCCGAGTCAACCGGGTCGGTGTTCCCCGGTGAGGACCCCGCGGACGAGGGCGAAAACGCGACGGACAGCGACACCCCTCGGCTGGATGCCCTGCTGGGCGATCGCTGACCGGCGACTGTATCGATACCCGGGAATCTGCCGATATTAAGAATCTTCGGTGTCTCGTTGAAGTACGAGACCACAAGCCCTATGGTTCGTGCGACATGCAGCAGCACAGACGAGCCATCGCTGCTTCACTGACCCCAGGGGGCCACCAATGACGACGACGCGGGCAACCGCCGCCGATAGTGCCGGGACCGACAAACCTGTGCCGAAGCTGGATGCCGCAAGCCTGCCCGTCCGCGACGGGGAAGAACCCTGGACCGCCGAGGAAGTCGAAGAGGTACGCGAGACCTTGGTGAGCGACATCGATCGATTCGCCAGCCAGTTACAGGTTTCCGAGGCGGAACTGGTGGGGCTGCTCTGGGAAGGAAACGAGGGCGCCGGACGTGACCCGGCCGATGTCGGCTCGGCGAACTTCGAGCGCGACGCCGAGATGTCGCTGGCGAACAATGCCCGCGAGATGCTCGACCAGGCCCGGCTGGCACTGCGGCACATCGAGCAGGGTGCGTACGGCCGCTGCGACAGCTGCGGTCAACCGATCGGCAAGGGACGTCTGATGGCGTTCCCGCGGGCGACGCTGTGTGTCACCTGCAAGCAGCGGGAGGAGCGCCGATAGCCAGCGGTGCGGCATCCGGCGCTCATCAGCGCCGGATGCGACGGGTATTCGTCCTGGTCGGGCTCGTTGGTGTGCTGCTCGATCAGCTGGTCAAGGTGCTGGCCGTGCGCAACCTCGATCCACAGGACCCGCCGGTGCTGTTGGGCGGTCTGGTCACCTTACGGCTGATCCGCAACCCTGGCGCCGCGTTCTCCCTCGGAGAGAACTTCACCATCGTGTTCGCCCTACTGGCAGTCGCCGTGCTGGTCTTCATCCTGGCACGGCTCGCGCCGCGGATCGATCATCCGGGGTGGGCGGTTGCCTTGGGACTCCTGGTCGCCGGTGTGGCCGGCAACCTGCTGGACCGGCTCGTTCGCGAACCCGGGTTTCTGTACGGTCATGTCGTCGATTTCATCCAACTGCCGCATTTCGCGATCTTCAACATCGCGGACATGTGCATCACCTCGGCCGCGGTGCTGATCATGTTCTTGGCGGTGGTGAAGAACGTCGGTGTCGGCGGTGAGCACTACACCCGTACCGGGCAGGCCCCCGAGGCGTCACCGGCGGAATGCGAGCGGGAGTCACGCGAGAATGAGTGAGCCACGTGTACTCCTGGTCCCTGAGGGACTGGAAGGGGAGCGAGTCGACACGGCGGTGTCCCGGATGCTGGGTGTCTCCCGCAACCGGGTCGCAGAGTTGGCCGCCGACGGTTCGGTCGTGGTCGACGGCCAGGTGGCGGTGAAGTCGGACCGGGTCAGGGCCGGATCTGTGCTCGAGGTGGTGCTCGGCGAGCCCAGGACCGCGTCGATCCAGCCGATGGCCGCGCCCGGACTCACGGTGGTCTACGACGACGACGACATCGTGGTCATCGACAAGCCGGTCGGCGTGGCCGCCCATCCCAGCGTCGGCTGGAGCGGTCCGACCGTGTTGGGACACCTGGCCGCTGCCGGCTTCCGGATCTCGACCTCAGGAGTGCCCGAACGGCAGGGGATCGTGCAGCGGCTGGATGTCGGCACATCCGGGCTGATGGTGGTGGCGAAGAGCGAGATCGCGTACAGCGTGCTGAAGCAGGCGTTCCGCTCACGTACGGTCGACAAGACCTACCACACGCTGGTTCAGGGCCACCCTGATCCGTTCACCGGAACCATCGATGCGCCGATCGGACGGCATCCCACCGCCGAGTACAAGATGGCGATCACCGCGAACGGCCGGCACAGCGTGACCCACTACGACACGCTGGACGCCTTCGTGGGCAGCACCCTGCTCGAGGTTCATCTCGAGACGGGACGGACCCATCAGATCCGGGTGCACATGGCGGCGATCCATCATCCGTGCATCGGGGATCCGATGTACGGCGGCGACCCGGTGCTTGCCGCCCGGCTCGGCCTGGAGCGCCAATGGCTGCACGCCGTCCGGTTGGGTTTCCTCCATCCGGTCCGCGGTGAGTACGTGACCTTCGAGTCCGACTATCCGACAGATCTTCAGTACGCCCTCGACCTGATGCGGAACGCCTGACCAGCAGCTTGGCGCACTCCTGGCAGCCGGGTGTGGCAGGAGACCAGCAGCATCGGTGGCACGCATCGGCGGTGGTCGCCTTAGGTAGGGTCGGCCTCGTGCGGAGAGCAAACATCGTATGTACACTCGGGCCGGCTTCTGAGTCGCCCGAGCGCCTGGTCGAACTGGTAGAAGCGGGCATGGACGTGGCTCGGCTCAACATGAGCCACGGCGACTATGCCGAGCATCGCAAGCGGCTCGAGGCCGTCCGCGAGGCAGCGCGAGTGGTGGGCCGGCCGGTCGGGGTGCTGGTCGACCTCCAGGGTCCGAAGATCCGGCTCGGTCGCTTCGCCGCGGGCAAGGAGGTGCTGGTGCCGGGGGCTACCTTCACCATCACCGTCGACGACGTACCCGGCACCGTGGAGCGCTGTTCGACCACCTTCAAGGGGCTGCCCGGTGACGTGGCCCCGGGCGACGCGATCTTGATCGATGACGGGCGGCTTCAGCTGGAGGCCGTCGAGGTCACCGACACCGACGTCGTGACCCGGGTGGTCATCGGCGGCGAGGTGAGCAACAACAAGGGCATCAATCTGCCCGGAGTCGCAGTGAGCGTGCCGGCGATGAGCGAGAAAGATATCGCCGACCTGCGCTGGGGACTGCGCAACGGCGCCGACATGATCGCGTTGTCGTTCGTCCGGAGCGCGGCCGACGTCGAGCCGGTCCGTCAGGTGATGGAGGAGGAGGGTCGCAGGGTTCCAGTCATCGCGAAGCTGGAGAAGCCGCAGGCGATCGAGAACCTCGAGGAGATCATCGATGCCTTCGACGCGTTCATGGTTGCGCGTGGCGATCTCGGGGTGGAACTCCCACTGGAGGTCGTGCCACTGGTCCAGAAGCAGATCGTGACCGCGGCCCGGCGCTGGGCGAAGCCCGTCATCGTCGCGACCCAGATGCTCGAGTCGATGATCTCGGCGCCCCGGCCGACTCGGGCGGAGACCTCTGACGTCGCGAATGCCATCCTGGACGGCGCTGACGCGGTGATGCTCTCCGGCGAGACGAGCGTCGGTGAGTATCCGGTGCAGACGGTGGAGACGATGGCCAGGATCGTGGCCAACACCGAGGCACACGGCCAGGACCAGCTGGCGAATATCGACTGGGACCCGCACACGACCAGCGGCGTCATCACGAAAGCGGCGGCCGAGATCGCGCAGCGGATCGACGCCAAGTTCCTGGTGGCCTTCACCCACTCCGGCGACGCGGCTCGCCGGCTGTCCCGCCTCCGGTCGCCGATCCCGATCCTGGCCTTCACCCCGACCGAGGCGACTCAGTCGGCTCTGACCCTGGCCTGGGGCGTCGAGACGGTCCTGGTGCCGATGGTGTCGCACACCGACGACATGATCCGTCAGGTCGACAAGGCGCTCACCGAGAACGGTTACCTGAGCGAAGGTGAGCGGGTTGTCATCATCGCCGGCTCCCCGCCCGGAGTGGCCGGCCACACCAACATGGTCCGGGTCCGCCGCATCGGCTCCCCCCTCTGACCTGAGTCAACCTGCGATCCTTCAAACGGAAGCTGCTCGGGTTTGTCGGCTTCGCTCGATCTACAGATCGAGCAGAACCGACAAACCCGAGCAGCTTTGTGTCTGAGGCTGAGGTTACGCCCGTCCCGAGCGAGCACCACTAGCGCGTGCCGGGAAGGGGAGTCGAACCCCTATGTCCTTTCGGACAGACGGGTTTGAGCCGTCCGCGTATACCATTCCGCCACCCCGGCAGGCCCGTGCGTACGGGCGTGAGGCGCGCGCCATTCTGCCACACGCGGAGGTGTCATCGAGCATTCTGGGATGGCTGTCAGCCGATCGGCAGGTCATTCTGGCAGACCAGACCGCTATGAGGACTGAACCTTTGTCACTGCCCTGGATAGAGTGAGCCCGTGACGAACGAGGAGACGAAGGCCGGCGCGGCGACCCGAGTGGTCGTGGCCGAGGACGAGGCACTGATTCGCCTCGACGTGGTCGAGATGCTGACCGAAGAGGGGTACGAGGTCGTCGGGCAGGCCGGTGACGGCGAGGCTGCGGTGGCGCTGACCACCGAGTTACGGCCCGACCTGGTCGTGATGGACGTCAAGATGCCCAAGCTGGACGGGATCAGCGCGGCAGAGAAGATCGCTGCCGACCGAATCGCGCCGGTGGTGATGCTGACTGCGTTCAGCCAGCGTGAGCTGGTCGACCGGGCTCGTGAGGCGGGCGCCATGGCGTACGTGGTCAAGCCCTTCGGCAAGGCCGATCTGATCCCGGCGATCGAGATCGCCCGGGCCCGGTTCGCCGAGATCAAGGCCGTCGAGGCCGAGGTCGAGGACCTGACTGAGCGCCTGGAGTCGCGCAAAGCCGTGGACCGGGCGAAGGGCATGTTGCAGACCGGTCTCGGTCTGACTGAGCCTGAGGCGTTCCGCTGGATCCAGAAGACGGCGATGGATCTGCGCAAGTCCATGCGCGAGGTCGCCGAGGGCGTCATCGAGCACGGAGCCGGCGCCAAGCGGAAGTAGACCGTGTTACAACTTGGCGCGATCTGCCAAATGTCTCGCGCTACCAGGTCCAAAATCTGGTTATGAGTGCTAGGTTCCTGCGGAAATGTCGTTGCGTCGTGCCTTGTGAGGCCGACACCTGCTGTCCCCAGGGAGGGATTGATGGCTACGAAAAGGAAGATGGTCCTCGCAGTTGCCGGAGTGACCGCCGGCCTGCTGCTCAGTGCTTGCGGCACGACCGGAGAAACAGCGGAAGCCCCCGCGAGTCAGGCTGCCTGCGACCTCGTGATCGCGTTCCTCGGGCCGCAGACCGGCGACTACGCCAACCTCGGTTTGAACGAGAGCCGTGGCGCAGAGTTGGCGTTGGACAAGTACAACAAGGAGAACGCCGACTGCCAGGTCACGTTCACCAAGTTCGATTCCCAGGGTGATCCGGAGAAGGCGACACCGCTCGCCACCCAGATCGTCAACACCCCCAAGATCGTCGGAGTGGTGGGGCCGGCCTTCTCGGGTGAGACTGAGGCGACCGGTCCGACGTTCGCGGAGGCAGGCCTGGTGACGGTGTCTCCGTCGGCGACCAACCCGAACCTCTCGAAGAATGGTTGGGATACGTTCCACCGGGTGCTCGGCAATGACGACACCCAGGCGCCCGCGGCCGCGAAGTACATCAAGGAGACGCTCTCCGCCAAGACTGTGTTCGTCATCGATGACGCTTCCGAGTACGGGAAGGGGCTCGCGGACGGGATCAAGAAGGATCTTGGTGACCTGGTGAAGGGCACTGACACCGTCCAGCAGAAGCAAACCGACTTCGGTGCGTCAGTGACCAAGGTCAAGGCGGCCAAGGCCGATGTTCTCTACTACGCGGGCTACTACGCCGAGGCTGGCTTGCTGGCCAAGCAGCTCAAGGCGGGCGGCTGGACCGGCACCTTCATGTCGGGCGACGGCAGCCTGGACAAGGGCTTCGTCTCAGCAGCGGGTGCCGCTGCCGCGAACGGCGCCATCCTGACCTGCCCCTGCGCTCCGGCCGAGGAATCCTTCGCCACCGAGTACAAGGCTTTGACCGGTGAGGACCCGGGCACGTACTCCACGGAGGCATTCGACGCCATGAACGTGTTGTTGCAGGGAATCAAGGCCGGGAACGGCGATCGTGCCAAGTTGCTGACCTGGGTCAACAACTATGACGCGCCCGGAATCACCAAGCAGATCAAGTTCGACGAGACCGGTGAGGTTATCGGCGGCACGGTCTACGCCTACAAGATTGAGGATGGGAACCTGAACAACGCATCGCCCATCGAGTAACAGCGACCGCTTCGATCAGACGGTGCTGCGGCCGGGACTCTGAGCCCGGCCGCAGCTACTGTGTGGCTACTTCGACCAGGGAGTCGGATGTTCCTCTTCGAGCACTTCTTTGAGTTGACCATCACCGGCCTGGCCCTCGGCTCGGTCTATGCCTTGGTCGCCTTGGGATACACGATGGTCTACGGCGTCCTCCAGCTGATCAACTTTGCTCACTCGGAGGTGTTCATGTATGGCACCTTCGCAGTGGTCTGGACGGTCTACTTCCTCGGCGGTACGCCTGCTTCCGGCACCGGAGCGGTGATCGGCATGCTCGCGGTGGCGCTTGTGGTGGCAATGGCCGTTTCCGGCGGGGTGGCGCTGCTGTTGGAGCGAATTGCGTATCGCCCGCTGATCAAACGGAAAGCGCCCAAGCTGGTGGCGTTGATCTCGGCGATCGGGGCCTCCTTCGTCTTGGCCGAGTCAATGGGCCTGCGGGGTGAGATCGCGGGCGCTCTGGGGTTGACCGACAAGCTCGGGCCGTACGTCGCCCGGTCACGCGACACGGCCGGCATGCCGATCGACATCTATCCCGCACCACTGTTCCGGATCGGTGACTACATGGTCACCACCATCGATGCTCTCGTGATCGTCGCCGCCCTGGTGATGATGCTGATCGTCGACCAGTACGTCCGCCGCTCCCGGCTTGGCCGCGGCATCCGGGCCGTCGCGCAGGATCCCGAGGCGGCATCTTTGATGGGCGTCAATTCGACCAGGATCGTGCAGTTGACCTTCCTGTTGGGTGGGCTGATGGCTGGCGCCGCCGCAACCCTGTACATGATCAGGATTGGAGCCACCCGATTCGACGCAGGGTTCATCCTCGGTGTCAAGGCGTTCACTGCAGCGGTCATGGGCGGTATCGGTAATCTTCGGGGTGCCCTACTCGGCGGCCTCATCCTCGGCGTGGCTGAGAACTGGGGCTCGGCGATCATCGGCACCCAGTGGAAGGACGTCGTCGCATTCTGTTTGTTGGTCTTGATCCTGTTGTTCCGACCGTCGGGTCTGCTCGGCGAGTCCTTGGGTAGGACGCGGGCATGAGCAACGCAGCTGCAACCGGCGCCAGGAAGCCGCGGATGCGGATCGGGGTCCGCGATCGGATCAACGGCTTGCCCCGTTGGGCCAAGTTGCTCAGCATGGTGTTGATCGCCCTGCTGGCTTATGCCCTGCCGATTCTCGAGCCACCGCTGATCAGCACGCCGGACACCGACTTCGGTGGCGTGCTGTTCATCGTCGCCGTGTACTGCCTGGTGGCCCTCGGGCTCAACATCGTTGTCGGTTACGCCGGCTTGCTGGATCTGGGATACGTCGCCTTCTACGCCGTGGGTGCCTACTCCGTGGCGATCTTGACCTCTCAGCACGGCAGCTGGCCATATCTGCTCACCATCCCGGTGGCGATCGGGCTGGCCATGCTGGCCGGCATCATCCTCGGTGCGCCGACGCTGCGGGTCCGCGGTGACTACCTTGCCATCGTCACCCTCGGGTTCGGTGAGATCATCCGGCTGATCGCAGTCAACAGCGGGTGGCTCGGTGGGGCCGCGGGAGTTCCCAAGGTCGGACGCCCACCGAGCATCGAACTGTTCGCGGTGCCGCACCTGAACTGGGATTCCGGCGTCCCGCTGCTCGATCTGGGCCAGAAGACGGTGTTCCTTCGGTTCGGCGTGCTGGATGGAGTCCCGTACTACTGGCTGGCGCTCACCGTGATCATCCTGGTGCTCATCGGAGACACCTTGATCAAGAACAGCCGGGTGGGACGAGCGTGGGAGGCCACTCGCGAGGACGAGGATGCCGCCGAGCTGATGGGGGTGCCCACCTTCAAGTTCAAGCTGCTGGCCTTCGCCATGGGTGCCTTCGTCGGCGGGATGTCGGGTGCCCTGTTCGCCGGCCGGCAGGGTTTTGTCAGTCCGCAGTCGTTCCCTCTGCTGCTGTCGATCCTGTTCGTCGCTGCCGTGGTCATCGGCGGCTCGGGTAACCGGTGGGGTGTCATGGTCGGTGCCGCGATCGTCGCGTACCTGCCGGAGCGCTTCCGCGGATTCGAGGAGTGGCGGGTGCTGCTGTTCGGCCTCGCCTTGATCGTGCTGACCATCTATCGGCCACAGGGCATCCTGCCACCGCGCCGGACCGTCCGTGCTCGCAGGCTTGAGCAGGACATGGACGCACTGGAAGAGGGGGCAGAAGATGAGGAGGAACCCCGTGCCTGAGCCAGTCCTCAGCGTCAACGACGTCACCCTGCGCTTCGGCGGTCTGACCGCGCTGGACCAGGTGAGCTTTGACATCAACCAGGGCGAGATCCTCGGACTGATCGGGCCGAACGGCGCCGGCAAGACCACCTGCTTCAACGTGATGACGGGTGTGTACGCACCGACCAGTGGATCGGTGACCTTCAAGGGCCAGTCCCTACAGGGTCTTAGGCGTCACCAGATCACCAAGCTCGGCATCGCTCGTACGTTTCAGAACATCCGACTCTTCGGGACGATGACCGCGCTGGAGAACGTGCTCGTGGGCACCGATGCGCACCACCGGACCGGAGTGATTTCCGCGCTGTTCCGGCTGCCGCGGCATCGCCGTGAGGAAGCCGAGGGACAGGACGAGGCAATGGCCTTGCTGCGCTTCATGGGGCTGCAGCGGTTCGCAGACGAACTCGCCGGCAACCTGTCCTACGGCGACCAGCGGCGGCTTGAGATTGCTCGGGCAATGGCCACCAAGCCTGCGCTGTTGTGCTTGGACGAACCTGCTGCCGGCTTCAACCCGGCCGAGAAACGTACGTTGATGGACCTGATCCGTCGGGTCCGTGACCAGGGCTACACGGTGCTGTTGATCGAGCACGACATGCGGCTGGTGATGGGAGTGACCGACCGGATCGTGGTCCTCGAGTTCGGCAAGAAGATCGCCGATGGCATCCCCGCTGAGATCCGGGACAATCCGGCGGTCATCGCCGCCTACCTCGGCACCGACCACGACTCCGACGCGATCGCGGATGCGATGGAGGTGGGAGATGACCATGCTTCTTGAGGTCACGGGCCTGTGTGTCAACTACGGTCATATCGAGGCCATCCGAGACATCTCGTTCTCGGTCGCGGAAGGCTCGGTCGACACGCTCATCGGGGCGAACGGGGCGGGCAAGACGACGACGTTGAAGACGATCTCTGGTTTGCGGAAGGTGCGCGCAGGCACCATCGTGTTCAACGGTCACGACATCACCAACCTGCCGCCGTACGAGCGGGTCCGGCTCGGTATCAGCCAGGCCCCGGAGGGGCGAGGCGTATTTCCCGGGATGACGGTTCGGGAAAACCTCGAGATGGGTGCCTACCTGCGTAAGGATCGGCGCAGCAAGGCGTTCGCAGACGACCTCAGTCGAGTGTTCGAGCTCTTCCCGAGGCTCGAGGAGCGCATCAGTCAGCCGGCCGGCAAGATGTCCGGCGGTGAACAGCAGATGCTGGCGATCGGCCGCGCGCTCATGGCACGGCCGAAGCTGATCCTGCTCGACGAGCCCTCGATGGGACTGGCGCCGATGATGATCCAACGAATCTTCTCGATCATCCGCGACATCAACGAGCAGGGCACCACCGTTTTGCTGGTGGAGCAGAATGCCGCGCAGGCCCTGAAGACCGCGCGCTACGCCCACATCCTGGAGACCGGGGAAATCGTCAGATCCGGCACCGGTGCTGAACTCGCCCATGACTCCTCGGTGCGTGCCGCCTACCTGGGTGGCGACCTGTAGCCGTCCTGTTCGTCACGACCCGAACCGGCCGATCGGACTGCTGACGCGATGCCGACAGGGTTCCGGTGTCGGTGGGCGCGGATAGAGTCACCTTCGTGCGTGTGAAGAAAGCTGCTGATCCGAAGAGTGCGACGCCCCGGCGACCGAAGCTGCTGCTGATCGACGGTCACTCGGTGGCGTACCGGGCGTTCTTCGCACTGCCGGTCGAGAACTTCGCGACCCAGACGGGACAGCACACCAACGGGGTGTTCGGGTTCACCTCGATGCTCATCAACGTGCTGCGCGACGAGGCGCCGACCCACTTGGCCGTGGCGTTCGACGTCTCCCGCAAGACGTTCCGCTCCGAGCTGTACGTGGAGTACAAGGCGAATCGGTCGACCAGTCCGGACGAGTTCAAGGGTCAGGTGGACCTGGTGAAGGAGGTTCTGGACGCGCTCAACGTGCCGCATGTGGCCGTGGATGGGTACGAGGCCGATGACGTGATCGCGACCTTGGCCACCCAGGCCGAAGCAGCGGACTATGACGTGCTGATCTGCACCGGTGACCGCGACGCGTTCCAACTGGTGTCGGAGCGGGTCACCGTGCTCTATCCGAAGCGTGGCGTTTCCGATCTGGCCAGGATGACCCCGGCGGCAGTGGAGGAGCGCTATTTCGTCCCGCCGACCCGCTATCCCGAGCTCGCTGCGCTGGTGGGGGAGTCGAGTGACAATCTGCCGGGCATCCCGGGTGTCGGTCCGAAGACCGCCGCAAAATGGCTGACGGCGTATGACGGCCTGGACAACCTGATCACCCACGCCTCGGAGCTGAAGGGCAAGGCCGCCGAGGCGTTCAAGGAGCGGATCGACGCGGTACGCCTGAATCGCCAGGTCAACGCGCTCGTCCGCGACCTCGAACTGCCGCTGGCCCTCGACGATCTGGGGAGGCAGCCCTGGGATCGGGAGGCGACTCATCAGCTGTTCGACCAGCTCGAGTTCCGGGTGCTGCGTGATCGGCTGCTGGAGGCGCTGCCGAACGAGGAGATCGTGCCTGAGGGCGGGTTCGAGCTGTCCGGCGCCATCCTTCAGCAGGGTGAGCTGACGGCTTGGCTGGACGAGCACGCCACTGGCGACCGGACCGGTGTGGATGTGATCGGGCACTGGGGCTCCGGTGCCGGCGACCTCACTGCGCTGGCCTTGGCGGCCGGCGACGGCGCGGCGGCGTACGTGGATGTCACCGAGCTGCTGCCGGCCGACGAGAACGCGCTCGCTGCCTGGCTCGCCTACCCCGGCGCGGGCAAGGCGATGCACGATGCCAAAGGGCCGCTGCTGGCGATCTGGGCCCGGGGTTGGGAGCTGGACGGACTCACCTCGGACACCCAGCTCGCTGCCTATCTCGTCCGCCCGGATCAGCGGACCTTCGACCTGGCCGACCTGACCATCCGCTATCTCAAGCGGGAGCTCAAGGTCGACTCGGGTCCGGATGCGCTCAACCCAGGTGCCGATGACCAGTTGGCGCTGGACTTCGGCGATGACGACTCCGGTGCGGAGATTGCGGCCGAGGCTGCCATGGTGCGTGCGCGGGCGGTGATCGACCTGGCCGACGCGTTGGATGCCGACGTCGAGGCGCACAACGGGACCAGCCTGCTCTATGGGGTGGAGCTGCCGCTGCAACGCACCCTTGCCCGGATGGAGCGGACCGGCGTCGCAGTCGACGTCGGCCTGTTGGAGGCGCTGGAGGCGGAGTTCGACTCGACGGTCAATCGGGCTGCCGACGAGGCGTTCCGGATCCTCGGCAAGCAGATCAACCTCGGCTCGCCCAAGCAGCTCCAGGTCGTGCTGTTCGACGAACTCAAGATGCCGAAGACGCGCCGGACCCGCACCGGCTACACCACCGACGCCGAGGCGCTGCAGCAGCTGTACGCGAAGACCGAGCACCCGTTCCTGCAACAGATGCTGATCCACCGCGACGCGATCCGGCTACGGCAGACCGTCGACGGGCTGCTCAAGTCGATCTCCGACGACGGCCGGATCCACACGACGTACGCGCAGACGATCGCCGCCACCGGCCGGCTGTCCAGCACCGACCCGAATCTGCAGAACATCCCGATCCGCACCGAGGAGGGCCGTCGGATCCGCGAGGCGTTCGTGGTCGGACCGGGTTTCGAGTCGCTGATGAGCGCGGACTACTCCCAGATCGAGATGCGGATCATGGCGCACGTCAGTGCCGACGAGGCGCTGATCGAGGCGTTCAAGTCCGGGATGGACTTCCACACGGTGACCGCATCGCGTGTCTTCGGCGTAGCGCCGGACGATGTCTCGCCGGGGGAGCGCGCCAAGATCAAGGCGATGAACTACGGCCTGGCCTACGGGCTGAGCGCGTACGGGTTGTCCCAGCAGCTCGGCATCGACACCTCTGAGGCTAAGGCTCTGATGGAGGAGTATTTCGAGCGCTTCGGCGGGGTACGCGATTACCTCCGCTCGCTGGTCGTCGAGGCTCGCCGGACGGAGTACACCGAGACACTGCTCGGACGCCGTCGCTATCTGCCGGATCTGATGAGCGACAACCGACAGCGGCGCGAGATGGCCGAGCGGATGGCACTCAACGCGCCGATCCAGGGGTCGGCGGCCGACATCATCAAGGTCGCCATGCTCGACGTGGAGAAGGCCCTCGACGACGCCGGGATGCAGAGCCGGATGCTGCTCCAGGTGCACGACGAACTGGTCTTCGAGATCGCGCCGGGAGAGGCCGACGCTCTCACTGAGCTGGTCCGGGACAAGATGGGTCAGGCAGTGGAGATGGAGGTCCCGCTCGATGTCTCGGTCGGCATCGGGCACTCCTGGCACGCCGCCGCGCACTGAGATCGACCTAAGCACGCATGCGGCAAGGGTATTCGAAGGCCGAACCGGGAGATTCGTGCGCCGACCAGGTGCGGCGCGCCGAGGATAGGCCGGATGCCGTGAAGTCGGGTTTGATATATCACCTGAGAGCGACTGCTGATCCGGACACCTGGGCATTCGTTTGACCGGCTTTCCTCGTGGCGAGTATTCTTGACTGTCGCTGTGGCCTGCGCGACTTCGGACGGAGTAGGTCACGCTCGTACGGGCCCTAGATCGTCGTCAGTAAATCGCTCGCCTCGGTTGTTGGTTTGGTACGGACCGGGCTGCAGCGTCGCACGAACGAGTCCCATCCCTATCGGAGCTTCACTACATGACGTCCTCTCTCGAGGCACCACCCCAGGTCGCAATCGACGACCTCGGTTCGCCCGAAGCCTTCCTCGCGGCTATCGACGCGACCATCAAGTACTTCAACGACGGTGACATCGTCACCGGCACCGTCGTCAAGGTCGACCGGGACGAGGTCCTCCTCGACATCGGTTACAAGACCGAAGGTGTCATCCCTTCCAAGGAACTCTCCATCAAGCACGACGTCGACCCGTTCGAGGTCGTCAGCGTCGGTGACGAGGTCGAAGCCCTCGTCCAGCAGAAGGAGGACAAGGAAGGCCGCCTGATCCTGTCCAAGAAGCGGGCTCAGTACGAGCGCGCCTGGGGCACGATCGAGCGGATCAAGGAAGAGGACGGCGTCGTCACCGGTTCGGTGATCGAGGTCGTCAAGGGTGGCCTGATCCTCGACATCGGCCTGCGCGGCTTCCTACCTGCATCGCTGGTCGAGATGCGCCGGGTGCGCGACCTGCAGCCGTATGTCGGCCAGGAGCTCGAGGCCAAGATCATCGAGCTCGACAAGAACCGCAACAACGTGGTGCTGTCCCGCCGGGCATGGCTGGAGCAGACCCAGTCCGAGGTTCGCCAGAACTTCCTCACCCAGCTGCAGAAGGGCCAGATCCGCAAGGGTGTCGTGTCCTCGATCGTCAACTTCGGCGCCTTCGTCGATCTGGGCGGCGTGGACGGCTTGGTGCACGTCTCCGAGCTGTCTTGGAAGCACATCGATCACCCGTCCGAGGTGGTCGAGGTGGGCCAGGAGGTCACCGTCGAGGTGCTGGACGTCGACATGGACCGCGAGCGCGTCTCGCTGTCGCTGAAGGCGACCCAGGAGGATCCGTGGCAGGCATTCGCCCGGACCCACCAGATCGGTCAGATCGTGCCGGGCAAGGTCACCAAGCTGGTGCCGTTCGGCGCGTTCGTCCGCGTCGAGGAGGGCATCGAGGGCTTGGTGCACGTCTCCGAGCTGGCCGAGCGTCACGTCGAGATCCCCGAGCAGGTTGTCGGGGTCAACGACGATGTGATGGTCAAGATCATCGACATCGACCTGGAGCGTCGTCGGATCTCGCTGTCGCTGAAGCAGGCCAACGAGGGTGTCGACGCGCACGCCGACGAGTTCGACCCGACGCTGTACGGCATGGCGGCGAGCTACGACGACCAGGGTAACTACCTCTACCCGGAGGGCTTCGACCCGGAGACCGGCGAGTGGCTCGAAGGCTTCGAGGATCAGCGCGCAGCCTGGGAGCAGCAGTATGCCGAGGCGCACGCTCGCTGGGAGGCCCACAAGAAGCAGGTCGAGGAGGCCGCCACGGAGGCGACCGCCGCGGCCAGCACCGCGGGTTCCGCGTCGTACTCCTCGTCGAGCAACGACAGCCGGCCCACCGCGGCTCCCGAGGGCTCGCTGGCCTCCGATGAGGCTCTGCAGGCTCTGCGGGAGAAGCTGACCGGCGGCGCGTGATCGCCTGCCGGTTGGACTGACTGAGCACAACCACGAGAACGGCCCCGTACGCTCCGGCGTACGGGGCCGTTCCGCATTCCGGTCCAGGCCCGATTTCTGTCGAGCTATCCAACACCTGATGTGGCTAGCTCGACAGAATTCGTGGTGGTGGCGATCGCGTACCCTGCACGGATGCTGCGAGTGGGACTGACCGGCGGGATCGCGTCCGGCAAGACGACGGTCTCGGACGCGCTGCGCGAGCACGGCGCGGTCGTGATCGATGCCGATGTACTGGCTCGCGAGGTCGTCGAGCCGGGTACGCCCGGACTGGCTGCTGTTGTGGAGCGCTTCGGGACCGAGATCCTGACGGCGGACGGCCATCTCGAAAGAGCAGCACTTGGCCGGCTCGTGTTCGCCGATGACCAGGCCCGCCGCGACCTCGAGGCGATCATCCACCCGGCCGTACGCGCCCGAGCGGCACAGCTCGAAGCAGCGGCCGCACCCGATGCAGTGGTGGTCCACGTCATCCCGCTGCTGGTCGAGACCGGTCAGCACGACGACTTCGACGTACTCGTCGTGGTGGACGCCGAGCCCGATCATCAGCTCGATCGGCTGCAGCAGCGCAACAGTCTGGATTTCGAGGCGGCACAAGCCAGAATCGCCGCCCAAGCAGAGCGCCACGAGCGGCTGGCGGTGGCCGACATCATCCTCGACAACACCACGGATCGGGAGCATCTCGGGCAGCAGATCGAACGGCTGTGGGCCGATCTACGGGCTCGTGCCACCGTCGGCTGACATACTCACTCGGGTCCAGGGCGGGCAGGGGAGGCCACCTGGAGTCTGGAAACCGCCGTCATGTTCTGCAGGAGGACCGTCCGTTGAACTGTCCCCGGTGTCACGCCGAGTTGCCCGATGTCGCCCATTTCTGCCACGTCTGTGGTCAGGACATCCGTTCCGATGATCTGGCCCGGCGCCGCTCGTTCGCTGCCAAGCCCGATGAACCGGTTGCCTCGTTCTCGCTGATCTCTACGATCATGCCGCGAGGCGCGGCGGATCGGCCACAGACCTATCGAATCGCCCTCACGATCTCCCTGGTGGTGGCGCTGATCGCCGCCATCTTCGGAGCCCTGCCGATCGCGATCCTGGTGTCCGCTTTCGCCATCCCGATCGTCTACGTCGTCTATCTCTACGACGTGAACCTATGGGAGGACGAGCCGATTCCGGTGACCGGGTTCGCGTTCGTGCTGACCGGAGTGCTGACCATCGCCTTCACCATCCTCGTGATGCTCGTGCACCGGCCGTCGATCCCGACGACCGCGATCGACGGCACTGCGCTCGGCGACGGCCCGAGCCTGTGGACGTTCCTGCTTGTCGCGCTGATCGTGCCGATTGTCGGTGAGGCGATCCGGCAGGTGGGTCCGGTGCTGTTGGCCAGCCGGCCGGAGTTCGACGATCTGATGGATGGGCTCACGTTCGGCGTGATCAGCGGGGTCGCGTACGCGAGCTTCGACACCATCGTCCGATTCTGGGATCTGCTGATCGGCGGCCGGGTCGAGGCCGATCCGGGGTTGTGGATGTCGCTGATCTTCCTACACGGCTTCGTCAAACCACTCGTGCTGGGGACTGCGACCGGCATTGCCTGTGCGGAGTACTCAGGTCTGGGCCGTGGCTACGACGGCTTCACTCCGCGGTACTACCGCGGACTGGTGGAGGCGGTGCTGGCCAACATCGGTTTCTGGGGTGGTCTCTACCTGTTCTCCTACGTCGGCCACCCGACCATGTCGGTCCTCCTGGCCACCCTGTGGGGCTTGCTCATTCTCGGTGTCCTCGTCCTGCGGGTACGCAACGTGCTGCACGCCGGCTTGATGGAGGCCGCGTTGGAACAGTCCGCACGCCAAGCCGGCATCGGGGCAGACGGCGAGCTTCACTTCTGCGCTCGGTGCGAGATGCCCCTGCTTGACGGGGCGGCGTTCTGCACTGCCTGCGGTCTGGCCGTGCGTACGCAGGTGAAGCCGCACAAGCTGTCCGTCTCGGCATCCACGCCGGCATCGTCGGCCCCGCCGTCGACTGCTCCGCCGTCGTCAGGCCCACCACCGGCCGATGCCGCGGGTGAGAACTCCAATCCCACTTCTCGCCAGGATGAGGAGGGTCAGGCGTGAGCCAGAATCCTCCGTGGCCGCAGCAGCCGGGCGGCTATCCGCAGGACTATCCCCAGCAGGGCGGCTACCCGCAGCAGGGATATCCACCACCGGGCTACCCGCAGCATGGGCCACAACAGGGACAGCCGCAGGGCGGATATCAGCCGCAGAGCTATTTCGGGCCCTTCCAGGGCCAACAGCCGCAAGGCCAGCAACCGCAAGGAGGCTATCCGAGGCCGGGCGGACAAGGTGGCTATCAGCCGCCACCAATGGGACCGTACGGTGTGCCGCCCGGCTCGCAGCAGCAGCCGCCGCGCCGCAGCACGGGTGTGATCATCGGCATCGTGGTTGCAGCAGTGGTGTTGCTCGTGGCGGTCGGCGGCATCGTGATGGCGTTGGGCAACCGCTCCGGCGACGATCCGGTGAGCACGATCACGCCGACCCCGTTGCCGATTCCGAGTGGTGATCCGACTCCTCAGCCCACTCCGGGTCCGACCGAGACGCCGGGACCGCAGCCGAGCCAGCCCACCGATCCTCCGACCACTGCCCCGCCGACCAAGGAGCCCACCACCCCGCCGAGCTCGAACTCGATCGATCTCGGCAACGGAGTCAACCTGACGCCGGCTGATGACTGGCAGGTGAAGCGCAAGGAGAAGAACGCCGTGCAGCTTGCCAATGGGCGGGACATCTTCATCGCCGTCGCCGCCAAGGACGAGCCGGGCAACAATCCTGGGCAGACCTGCGACAGCTACCACCGCGAAGTCGCCAAGCAGTACGCCGACGGCAAGTTCTCGGATCCGAAGAAGGTCGACCTCGGCATCTCCAAGTTGACGGGTGCGACGTGTGCGGCCGAGGTCACGCTGACCAACGGTGGCGATGCGCTGAAGGTCTACATCTACTCCCTGGTCTCGGTCCGCACCGACGGTCTGACCGTCGTGGGCTCCTTGTACTTCACCAAGGATTCCGACGTGAAGGACATCACCCAGGACTTCAACTCGATGGTGAACTCCATGCTGAGGACTCAGGCAACCGGCTGACGCGCTGGCGGTGAGTGGCGACTACCGGACGGATCGGATCGGTTGATGCATCCGGTTCTCGCCACTCACGCGCCCCACGTCCGCTGAACCGTCCGCAACTCGCCACTCGCGAAGTGCGCCGGCACGGATGACGCCACCGGGTCACAGACGAACGCACTACGGGTTGGGTCCGGGAGCGCCTTACGCCGGTGGGTCAAGAACGCGCAGACACGAGCGCGGTCCAGGTGCGTCTTACGCCGACGGATCATGAACGACGACGGTTCCGCTGACATTCGGACCGTCTTGCGCCGTGGGGGCATGAACGTACGCAGATGCCAGCTCAAACGACTTGGCTGTCGGTGGTGGGCCGTAGCGTTCGAGGCAGGTCAGAGGAGTCAGCGGCGGGCCTGGAAGAGCCTGCAGATTCGGCGGAGCAAAGACCGGCGGCTGCGGGTGTCCCTCATGTGCATGATCGGTATTTCCGGGCGGTGATGCAGGGGCGGGAGGAACAGGTTGCGCTGGTCAGCGCCATCTTTCCGGCGTTGGCGCCGTTGCTGGACCCGGATGCTGTCGGGCCGTTGGACGGCACCTTCGTGGATGAGGATCTGACCCAGCGGCAGACCGATCTGGCGTTGCAGGCTCGGCTTGCTGGCCGGGAGGTGATCGTGTATGTGCTGATCGAGCATCAGAGCACGGTGGATCCGTTGATGGCGGTCCGAATGCAGCGGTATCAGTCGCGGATTTGGGATCGCTACATGCGGGAGCATCCGGGAGCGACGACGGTGCCCGCGATCTTGCCGGCGGTGATCTATCAGGGGAG
>JASGEZ010000045.1:0-5778 GCA_047605905.1 Microlunatus sp. | reverse complement strand
TGCCACCGGCTCCGGGTCGAGCCTGTTGGTGACCTTGGCCACCCAGTCCTTGAATCCCATATCTGTCGCAGCCTAGGGGGTCGGTCGAAGCTCAGGAGTCGCTGTGCGGATCAGGTCAGCGCAGCCCGCCCGGCGCGCCACCCTCGATGTCGAGCGCACCCGAGGCAAGCCGCTGATCGGTGTTGCTGACCCGATCCAGATACGCCCGCGACTTGGTGACCTCCGACTCCAGGGTGGAGATCGTGGTCTGCATGGTGTCCAGCGCCTGCAGCTTGAAACTGTCGATCGAGTCCATGGTGGCGTAGATGTTGGCGAAGGCAGCCTGCAACTGGGGGAGACCGATCGTTGCCGAGGCCGCCTGTTGCTGGATCGCGGCCGAGTTGTCGCGGAGCATCTCCGAGGTGCGCTGGATCAGCTCCGAGGTGGTGGTGTTGAGCGCGGTGATCTGGTCCAGCACCAGCTTCTGGTTGCCGAGTGCCTGAGCCACGATGACCGCGGTCCGCAGGGCCGACACCGTGGTCGTGGAGGCCCGGTCGACGCCTTTGATCAACTCGATGTTGTTCTTGATGATGATGTCGATCGCCAGATAGCTCTGGATCGAGACCGCCAGCTGGGTGAGCAGGTCCTGGTGCTTCTGCCGGACGTAGAACAGCACGTCCTGTTGCAGTGCCTTCGCCCGGTCCGGGTCGGAAAGCTCGAGAGCGGTGATCTGCTCCGACAGTTTGGCGTCGAGTCGCTCGGCCACGTAAACGTACTGGTTCAGCCGACCCATGGTGGCCCACAGGTTCTGCTTCTCCATGTTGAGTGCGGCGTTGTCCTTGGCCAGCTCGTCCTGGCCGTTGCGCAGGCTGTGCAGGATCCCGTTCAGATGGGTCTGCGCGTCCTGATACTTGCGGAAGTAGTCCACGATCTTGTCGCCGAACGGCAGGAAGCCGAGCAGCTTGCGCGTGCCGGTGGCCTGGCTCGGGTCGAGGTCCTCGACCGTGCGGCGCAGCTCGAGCAAGGTGTTGCCGACCTTGGAGCCCTCGGCGATGCCGCCCTCCTTGAGCGCCTTCACCGGGGTGTTCAGCAGCCGGTTCGAGGTCTCGGCCGCGCGCCGGATGTCCTGGTCGCCCATGGTGCGGACGTTCTCGGCCTGCGCGGTGAACTCGGGTGAGCGAGTCTGGGTGTTGGTGAGTGCGTCCAGGAAGCCGTCCACGCGCGCATCCAGGGCCGGCACCTGGGTGGGATCGACCTGCGGGGCGATGGCCGGAGCCTGGGTGGCGACAACGGGCTTGGGGGGCTCGGGCGCGGTCAGCGTCAGGGTGGCGACCTGATCCGGGGGCGTGAGGGGCGACGGCGTAGCGGTCATGAGTGGCCTCTCGATCGGCTCTGGGATGGCTTGGCCAATCTACTCGGCTCGCGGGGTCGTCGCGCCTCGCCGTCTGCGGGAATGTTCGAGGTCGCGCCGCAACACGGCTGTTACTCAGCTTTCCTATGCTCTTCGCCAGACTCGGTGCTCTTTGTCCTTCTCGGCTCGTATGAACGCTCAGCAGGCTCAGACCGTCGAAATGTTGCGCGATAAGCAATGAACAGATGCTGCACATTCAGCGTCTGTTAAGCCAGACTGCAGCCTAGGCGCGCTGCCCCAGTATCCGTGCGCGCCCTGAGTGAATGGAGATCGTCCATGAGCATGGACCCGATATCGGGCGCCTGGGAAGGTTCGCGTTGCCACGAGGTCGACGGCCTGGCGCGAGGGAGGAGAGTCGCATGAGCGAGGGAAGTCGCACGAGCATTGAATCCCTCGGGCTGGGCGAGCAACTCAAGCGGCGCAAACCCATCATCTTCCAGAGCAAGCATCACACCGGGGAAGAGCTGCCGCGCAACCTGGGCACGTTCCAGCTGATGATGTTCGGCGTCGGGGCCACGGTCGGGACGGGCATCTTCTTCGTCTTGAGCGAGGCCATCCCGCTCGCGGGCCCGGCGGTCATGATCTCGTTCCTGCTGGCGGCTTTCTGTGCGGGGCTGTCAGCCCTGTGCTACGCCGAACTCGCGTCGGCCATCCCGGTCAGCGGCTCGACCTACTCCTTCACCTACCATGCGCTCGGCGAGGGCCTTGCCGTGTTGGTCGGCGGCTGTGTGCTGCTCGAGTACGGTGTCGCGACCTCGGCGGTCGCCGTCGGCTGGAGCGGCTACTTCAACGAACTGCTGCACCATCTCTTCGGATTCCAGCTGCCGACTGCGTTGTCCACGTCCTTCATCCCCGGCGATGACGGCCTCGCCACCGGCGGCATCATCAATCTCCCCGCCGTGGTCTTGGTGGGGCTGTGCATGCTGTTGCTGCTCCGCGGTGCCTCCGAGTCGGCGACCGTCAACGCGATCATGGTGTGCATCAAGCTCAGTGTGCTGGCGCTGTTCGTCGTGATCGGCTTCACGGCGTTCAATGCCGACCACTTCGCCGACTTCTTCCAGTACGGCGCCCACGGCATCAGCGCCGCCGCCGGCGTCATCTTCTTCTCCTTCATCGGACTAGATGCGGTCGCGACAGCGAGCGAGGAGGTGAAGAATCCGCAGAAGGCCATTCCCCGGGCGATCATCGGCGCCCTGATCATCGTCTCGTCGGTTTACATCCTGGTGGCGCTGGCCGGACTTGCCGCTGAGCCGGCCGAGTGGTTCGGCACCAAGGAGGCCGGCGAGGCCGGCCTGGCGAAGATCTTGGAGAGAGTCACCGGTACGCCGATCTGGGCGACGATTCTGGCGGCCGGGGCGGTCATCTCGGTCTTCTCGGTCACCCTCGTGACCTTGTACGGCCAGACCCGCATCCTGTTCTCGATCGCCCGCGACGGATTCATCCCGAAGCGGTTCCTCGAGGTGAATCCGAAGACCCTGACCCCGGTCTACAACACTGTCGTGGTGTCGGTGCTGGTCGCGATCGTCGCCGGCTTCGTGCCGTCCGACTATCTGTGGGACAGCGTGTCGTTCGGGACCTTGGTGGCGTTCAGCCTGGTGGCCATTTCGGTCATCGTGCTGCGTCGGAAGATGCCTGACCTCGAGCGTCCGTTCAAGGTGCCGGGCTATCCGGTCGTACCCATTCTCACTGTCGTCACCTGTATCTACGTGCTGACGAGCCTGAAGCCGATCACCTGGCTGATCTGTGTGATCTGGCTCGCCATCGTGGTGGGCTTCTACCTGATCTACGGTCGCAAGAACGCCACGCTGAACCACTACACCTCCGACGAAGAGATCGCGGAGCCGATTCATGAATTGGACGAGAAGTGACCTACGTCGTCGGGTACGGCCCGCACAACAACGATCGCAGCGCCATCGAACTCGCCTGCCAACTCGCTCGCTCACATCCGAGGCCGGTCTGTGCGGTTTCGGTCGTCCCGCGCGGCTGGGGGACCCCAGCCGCCGCAGGCACGGATCGCGAGTTCGAGGCCTGGGCCGAGGCCGAAGGGGAGGAGAGCGCCGCGCAGGCGCGTGAGGATCTGGCGGCGCACCCGAGCGTCGACGGGTCGGCGACCTGGGTGAGCGGCCGCTCCGTGCCGCAGGCTTTGCTGGACAAGGCAGAAGCTGAGGACGCCTGGATGCTCGTGGTGGGATCGAGCGACGACGCCGAGCCCGGCCGGATCCGGCTGAGTTCGAAGACGGACCGCCTGGTGCACTCGTCCTCGGTGCCGGTGGCGATCGCACCTCGCGGGTACCGGACCGATCAGCCGGTGACCCGGGTGACGGTCGGCTTCCGCGACGACGACTCGAGCTGGTCGCTGCTGACTCAGGTCGCGGAGCTGTGCCGCGATGCGTCGGCGCGACTGCGGGTGGTCACGTTCGTGGTGCCGCCGCCGCGCCGCCCGGTCACCAGCCGGATCAGCCAGCCGGAGACGCAGGTGCTGGACGAGTGGCTTACCCGGGTCGGGGAGGCGCAGCGTGAAGCCGAGGACCACTTGAAGTCGGAGGGGCTCAGCGGGGAAGCGCTGGAGTTCACAATCGCCCGCGGTGCCTATTGGGCAGCGGCCGTGGGTTCGCTCGACTGGGTGGACGGAGACATCCTCGTGGTCGGTTCGTCCTTCACCCACCGGATGGCTCGGGTGTTCCTTGGCTCGAGCGCGACCAAGATCATCCGCTACGCGCCGGTGCCGGTGATCGCGGTGCCGGGCCGGGCCATCGACTGATCTCTCAGGAGCGACGGATCCGGACCGACAGGCAGGTCACGCAGCCCTCGAGTTTCTCGAACTCGGTGATCGGCACCGTCACGACCTCGAACCCGCGCGCCGCGTACAGCTCGGCGCTGCGGGGGGCATCCGACGACATCAAGATCGCCGGGCGGCCGTCGACGGAGGTGCCGAGGTCGACGACGGCGGTGCCGTGCTCCTCGGGTGCGGGCAGGAACCGCGGGTAGATCGTGGTGTCGTCGACGAGCGGGGCGTAGCCGATCACCGTGCCGTCGGGCAGTGCGGTGACGCCTGACTTCAGGTGCAGCACCTTGGTCACCGGCACGGGGACGATCTGCCAGCCGCGCGGCTCCAGCAGGCCCGCGAGCTGGGCGATCCCGACGGCATCGGTCCGGGTCGTGGCGCCGACATAGACCGTCCGGCCGATCTTCAGGATGTCACCGCCGTCCAGGTGACCGGGTTCGAGGATCCGGGCCACCTGGATGCCCAGCTCGGCGGGCAGGGCGTCCAGCGCCCGCTGCGTGGTCACGATCTCGCCACGTCTGGAGGGGGTGCCTGGCGAGGTGATCACCGCGAGGTCGTCGAACATCACCACGGAGTCCTCGATGAACACACCGTCGGGATGCTCGTCGGCCGGCTCGACCTGGTGGATGGTCCAGCCGTGGCCGGCGAACGCAGCCACGTACCCCTGCCACTGCTGGAGCGCGAGTTCCGGATCCACCGGAAGGCGTTCGATGTGGGTGAGTTCGCCGTCGGCCAGTGCCGGCGACGGGCGGCGGACGAGTAGGTGACCGGTCATCAGTGCGTGTTCCCCTCGGGTTCGTTCTCGTACGGTTCTTCGTGCTGCGGCGCGTCGTGTTGCGGACCGTCCCGGTGCGGGAAGCCGCTGATGCCTCGCCAGGCGAGGTTGCTGACCAGCTGGGTGGCCTCCTCCAAAGCGATCCGCTGGGTTCCACCCGACACCCAATAGCGGGCGCTCACCTGGGCGATCCCGACCAGCGAGATGGCGAGCACCTTCGCCTGCTCGTGCGGCAGCCCGGTGTCGTCGGCGATCACCACGGCGATGGCGTCGGCGATGTCGTTGTTGACCTTCCACAGCCGGTGCTGGACCTGGCCGTCACCGGTCAGGTCGGACTCGAAGACGAAGCGGAACTCACCGCTGGACGCGGAGACGAACTCGTAGAACGCGCCCATGGTGGCGACCACGCGGTCGGCATTGTCCTCGGTCGAGGCGAGGGCCTCCTCCACGACTTCGACCAGCCGGTCGCAGCTGGCGTCCAGCAGTGCCAGGTAGAGATCCAGCTTGGAGCCGAAATGCTGATAGAGCACCGGCTTGGAGACCCCGGCCGCCTCGGCGATGTCGTCCATCGCGGCGGCGTGATAGCCCTTCGAGGTGAACACCTCGTTCGCGGCATCGAGCAACTGGGCGCGCCGCTGGTCGCGAGGGAGCCTGGTGGGGCTCTTCTTGCCGTTGTCGGGATCCATGCTCACCGCCGCATGCTAGGGCGTGTCCCGTAAACGATTGTGGCTGGGTGGGGTAGGCAGGTGGTGTGCATGATCGTCATGACCTGACCGATAGCCAGTGGGCGGTGTTGGAGCCGTTGCTGCCCAGTTGCCAGGCCCGGCG
>JASGEZ010000044.1:0-4968 GCA_047605905.1 Microlunatus sp. | reverse complement strand
TCCTGAAGGCCCGGGCGGCACGGATTGCCAGCCGTCGCCAGACCAGGCAGAATCACACCCAATCAGGCCAGCCCAAATGAGGACAATTAACACCCCCAACTGGTCGATTTACTCAGATACACCGCGACAGACCACTCGTCGCTTCGCGATAGGCGTCCGTGGTCACACAGAACCCGGCCGGCACACGTAGACCAAGGTGCGCGCACTCCCCCAGGTTCGCGCCCTTGCCACCCACGCGTTCCGCGTCGCCGGCCGCGACATCGTCCAACCAGACGATCACGAACACTCACCCCTCTATCTCCGTAGAGTCCCCGGGTCACACTCTATATTCGTAGAGGACTGGCACGAGCAACGGGCCACACGAGGCGAGAGGAGCGTTGTCGATGAGCGACCGACGCACGCAGATCGCGGAAGCCGGCATCCGGATCCTCGCTTCACGCGGTGTGCGCGCTCTGACCCACCGGGCGATCGACGACACCTTGGGACTGGCGGCCGGATCGACCTCCTACTACGCACGCACCCGCCGCGACCTCATCGCCTTGATCGTCGACCGGCTCGCCGAGCGCACCACCGGTGATCTCGCCGCCCAGCAGATCCCCGAAGCGCCGACCCCGCAGATTCTGGCATCAATGCTGGTCGCCGCCCTCGACGCCACCATGGCTCGCGCCGACGACCACCGCGCTCGCCTCATCCTGCTGCTGGAATGCCGCGACGATCCGGAGCTGCACACCTCCCTCGCGACCAGGCCGGAGGTGCGAAGCGCCATCGTTGAGGTGACGACGACGTTGCTCGCGAAGCTCGGCGTGGACGAACCCCACGCGTACGCAGGCGACTTGGCCGGGCTGCTCGACGGCCTGCTCATGCAGCGCATCATCCGCACCGCCCCCATCGACGAGGAGCGGGTGATCACGGCCTATCTGACGGGACTTCCAAAGGGTCAGCGACCGGTGGCTGAGGGCTGAGCGACCACCAGAACCAGGGACCCCTCGAAATGCGGCTGCCGCCGGAGATGACCATGTGCCCGGTCCCAGCTGCCATCCGCCAAAGCGCCCCGCAGTGCCGCCACGTAGTCATCGGCTGCGCCCTCGTCGACGAAGCTCCACGCGGAGTTGGCCAGCCTGGCCCCAGGCTCGAGGAGCATCTCGGGACGGCCGTAGTAGGCCTCGCAGAATCCGTCGACGCAGTGGAACGGAACCGGAAGTGTCGTCCAGGTCACCAGGCCACCCAGTCCAGCGGCAATCCGGTCCATGGACGGGAAGCGGCGAGCCTCCGTGTCCAGCACAGCCGGGGCATACTCATGCAGCCAGAACCGAATGACCAGGGCGGGGTCGCAGGTCAGAATCACCACCGGGCCACGGGATACCCGTCGCAGCTCCGCCAGACCGGTCTCCAGATTCGACCACTGGTGCACCGTGAACGTCGCCATGGCAGCATCGAAGCTGTCGTCGGCGAACGGCAGGTCCTCGGCGGTCGCGTCGATCGCCGGAGGGAGCCCCGCCGGTCGCTGTGCACGCATCGAGGCCGATGGCTCGACGGCCGTCACCTCCCGCGTACGCGGTTCGTACGAGCCGGCACCCGCCCCGACGTTCAGCACCGACCGGGCGGTGCCGAGTGCCGCGTCGATGGCAGCTTGGAACTCCGGTTCGGGCTGCCGATAGGTCCGATATCCAGCCCCGATCCGGCCGTAGTCGGCGTCGCCTGCGCTTCCGTCGCGTGTCCTCACCCGAGGCACGGTAGATACAGAGCGGCGCTCGCGCACAGAGATATTCGTCTGATGAGATATCACCCGGCCCCCATGTGACCGCATCGCCCGCGCAGTGCCCAATGGGAGACGTTCCCGCGGGAACGTTTCCGACCGAATTCGGAGGCGTCCGGCACGCTCAACTCGTAGGGTTCGAACCGATGAGCAACGAAGCCCCCGAACTGCCGACACCGCAACCGCCGGACGATGCCGCCGACGGCTGGTTCCCCGAGAGCATTGCGGCGGAGTACGACGATCCCGGCGGCGCGAATGCGCCCGAGGCGATCGAGCCGGTCGTCAGTGTTCTCGAGGAACTCGCGGCCGGTGGTCCGGTGCTGGAGTTCGCTGTCGGAACCGGCCGGATCGCAGCACCGCTCGCGACGCGCGGCGTGCCGGTCAGCGGCATCGAACTGAGTCACGCGATGGCGGCCAGAGTCGCCGACAAGCCCGGTGGAGAAAGCGTCAAGGTCACGATCGGCGACATGACCTCGGCTCGCGTACCCGGGGAGTTCGAGCTGGTCTACCTGGTCTTCAACACCATCAGCAATGTGACCAGCCAGGACGGGCAGGTCGACGTCTTCGTCAATGCCGCGGCCCATCTGCGGCCCGGCGGACGGTTCCTGATCGAGGTCGGCCTGCCCGATCTGCGGCGGCTGCCGCCCGGGCAGAACACGGTCCCCTTCACCGTCGCGCCGAACGAGGACGGTGGTGGCTACGTCGGCTTCGACCAGTACGACGTGGTCACCCAGGCGTTCACGTCCAACCACGTGACGGTGTTCGCGGACGGTACGGGACGGTTCCGCCGGATTCCGTTCCGCTACGCCTGGCCGGCCGAGATGGACCTGATGGCCCGAATCGCCGGTATGCGCCTGGAACACCGTTGGGCGGACTGGGACCGGTCGCCGCTGAAGGCAGAGAGCACCAAGCACATCTCGGTCTGGACCAAGACCTAGACCTCGAGTCGGGCCTTGGCGGGGCGGACCTCAGTCACTGGTCGGCTTGGTCCAGGCGATCGTGTGGCGGAATGCGAGCCGGTGCCGGAGGATCGCGCCGGGCATGATCTCGTCCAAGAGTTCTCGCAGCTCGTCGAAAGACACGGTGGGATCGCGTACCGGGAACGGCGGCGTCTGCACCCCTTCCCTGCTGGGCCACGGGTGCTTGACGTACCCGATGATCGGGTTGGTCACCATCGAGGCGACATCCCACGCGTGATCCTGGACCGTACGCGGCGGAGCGAGCCCGACCGCCAGGAACCGACCGCCTGGATTGAGCCGTCGGCGTACCTCCCGGAGGGCCTCGGGCACGTCGAGGTGGTGCAGCACGGCGACCATGGTCACCAGGTCGTACGTGTCGTCGCCGTCGGTCCAGGGACGGTTCGTGATGGTGACATGCGGCAGACCCGCGCAGCGCCCTGCCGCCTGCTCGCACATCGCCTGGTCGGCGTCGTTGCCGGTGACCTGGTCGAGGTGGGGCGCGAGAGCGGCAACGAGTTCACCCCGACCGCACCCGATGTCGAGCGCCGACCGGCACGGCTCGGGCAGGTTCGCGAGGATCCAGCTGTGGAAGTGATCGTTGTGGCTCCACGGATGCCGAGCGTTCAGCCGGGCCATTCCCGTCAGGAATGCCCCACCGGCGAACGTCCCAGCCAAGGTCCGAAGCGACATCGATCCATCCTGCCACTGGCCATTCCTCATCGCGTGGCCGCTGCCGGTATGTCCCCGGGCGCCGCGACCAAAGGCGTTAGCCAACAACAATCTCGAGTCGGCTGACATGGCCGAGGTCGAGGCGCTGGCGGGCCTGCCACAGATCGTGAGCATCCTGCATCGCGAGCCAGCTCTCGGCGCTGCGACCAAGTGTCTTCGACAGTCTCAACGCCATTTCGGGGCTGACACGATTCGCGCCGGAGAGCAGTCGAACAACGGTCGAGGGCGCCACATCGAGTCGATACGCAAGCTGACGGGCGCTGACACCAAACGGCTCCAGATAGACCTCGGCAATGAACTCACCGGGGTGTGGCGGGTTGTACATCGGCTTGAGATCGTCCATCAGTGGTAGTCCTCGTAATCCAAGACGTACGCGTTGCCGTCGCGAAACTCGAACGTCACTCTCCAGATCACGACCAAATGTATGGCGCAACGCACAACACAGGTGCGACGACAACTCGTGACAGATCGGCTGCTCATCGACGGATGATGCCCCAACATGCCCGACAGACGCGGTTGAGAGGTGGATTCGTCACGAGGTCACGCCGAGACCTCAGAACATCCGCACTCGCCGGAAGGGAAAGACGGCCAAGATCACGGCTGAGGTAGCGAACACAGCGGCAGCCGCGACCAAGGTGGGCCCGAAGCCGACCGCATCCGCCAAGAGACCGGCCAATGGCGAGACGACCACGAAGACCGCACGGTTCAGGGACCTCATCGTCGTGTTCGTCCGCGCCTGCAGCTCGTCCGGAGTGATGGCCTGGCGATAGCCCGTCTCATGGCATGCGTTCGACAAGGGCGCCGACGATCAGACCGAGGACGAGATAGGGCAGCCAACGCGCGGAGGTGAGCCACCCCAACTGGAGTGCCGTGCCTTGCAGATTCAGGACCACGATCGTCTGCAATGCCAGCAGGGTGATCGCCGTCCCGAAGCCGGACACCGCTTCGCCCACCCAGAAGCGACGGAAGCCAGCTGCCATCGCGCCAGGCATCGAGCCGTCCCTTCGTCGTCGCCGAGAGGCTGGCAGGATTCTGACATGGACGCGGAGGCGGTCAGGTCATTGGTCGCCGAGCGCTACGGCCTCGGAACGCCGACGCGGGTCGAACTGCTGACCAAGGGTCAGAACGACACCTACGTCGTCCAGACGACCGACGATCGGTACGTGTTCCGCGTCTACGGTTCGGGCAAGCCATGGATCCGCGGCGACGACGATCTCCGGTTCGAACTTGATCTGCTCACCCACCTGCATACGCACCAGGCACCCGTTTCCCATCCGCTGCCGACTCGCGACGGGAGCACCCTCGGGCAGATTTCGACATCAGCCGGTGGGCGCCGGTGTGCCCTGTTCACCTGGGCGCATGGGCAGCCGATCGACTCGGAGCACTGGGCGCCGAAGGCAGCCAGCCGGCTCGGGCACGCTTTGGCCACCATCCATGTCGCCGCCGACAGCTTCACCACGACGCGCAGCCGGTACCGCCTCGATGTGTCGACCCTGCTGGACCGATCCATGGAACGCATGCGTG
>JASGEZ010000043.1:0-6926 GCA_047605905.1 Microlunatus sp. | reverse complement strand
TGCGGCAGTCCTTTGGGTAGTGAATTGTGGTAAATCCATTTTCCCAAAAGGGCTGCCGTGCGTCAGTTTAGACACGCACTTCAGGTGTTATTGTTTTGGTCCGGTTCGGGTGGCCAGAATAAGCCTCGTTGATTGGGACATCCCAGGTCAGAATGCTGAGTCTGGCTCCTGGGAACTCCAATAATCCGCTACTCTGTGCCAGGTAAAGGACCGTTGCAAGAACGCTCGTAAGCAGTGTCAGGAGAAGTCCACCTCTGGTGGTTATTGAAGTATTGCTGAGTGCAGTTGCATCGAGACGCTGGCCCAGGAGTGCGGCAGAAACTCCCGGAAGTGCGAGGATGAATGCAGGTATGTCAGACTCAAGAGCCGAAGTGCTGTGATGGCGGACATCAACCATGCGAGCGGAAGAATAAGCAGGCAGAGACTTACGGCCGTGAGCGTTGCAGCGCCTAATGCGCCGGGAGGACGATCATGGAATCTGATAACTGCCGTGAGCGGCCTGACAGGCATCTCCCTGAAGCCTCGCGCATAAAGATGAGAGAACGGCATGGCGGTCCGATGGCGAAGGCGAAGGTACGGCCTTGATCCTGCCGGTCCTCTAGGAGCTTGCGTTCTTCTATCGACAATTTGTTGTCTATGCAGCGGTGTGGATGCCGAGGTCGGTGAAGAGGGTTCGTAGGCCGGTGCGCAGGGTGTCGTAGTCGGAGTCGATCCGGGTGTGGGTGCGGGGTGGTCGCCCGACGGGTTTACGGACGCCGGCGAGGACGGGTTCGATGACATGGTCACGCAGAGTCGTCAGGGCGGTCACGGCGCGGGCCGCGTCAGGAGGCACCTGGTAGCGGCGGCCCCTGCCGGGTTTGACGACCAGCTGTTTCCCGCGGAGTTTGCGGAGGTCGTAGGCGGCTTGACGGATGGTGTAGTCGCTGCCGGTGTGGTGGCGGACCTGGGTGGCGAAGTCGGCGACGGTGAATCCGTCGGGTGCGATCGCCAGTGTGGTGACTGCTTTCATTGCGGCCCGGGTGCGGGGCTTGTTGGTGTCGATCCCGCCGACGCGGACCGCGCCGATCTGGCTGGGCTGCGGCAGCTGGTCGAGGATGCCGTCGGGCAGGAATCCGGTATCGACACAGTCGAGCATGCTGGTGAACCGGTCGACCATGCCGGTCAGCCGGGTCGCGATCTCACCGAACTTGTCCAACGTCCGGCCGGTGTGCAGTGTCTTGGTGTTGTGCACGATCGCTTCGAACCGCAGCACTCGTTCGCCTTTGGTGTAGGCCTTCAAGGTCAACAAGCCGAAGTGGATTTTGAAGACCGTGAGGTTCCATTCCGATCGCTGGATCACCACGCCTTGGCGTGGTGACAGTTCCGGGTCCGGGCGGCGGGGTCGTTGCCCGACCCCGAACAAGGTCCGCACCGCCGGGATGTCGAGCCGGGTTCGGGTCCGGTCCACGATGGTGTCGAACAGCTGCTCCATCCGTCGGCCGGAGGTGAAGATCAGGTTCCGGGAGTACTCGAGCTGGTAGACGGAGTAGGCGTAGTGGAAGCAGCTGGCCTGCTGGTCGGCCCGGTCGAGACCGAAACACAGGCACGCGGTGTAGATCCAGGAGTCGATGACCTGGCCCAGCCGCCCTGCAGTCCCGGGATGGGACAAGGTGTCTGCGATCTGGGCCAGGCGCTCGGGTTCACCGATCCCGGTGAAACAGTTTCCCTCCTTGACGAACCCGACACCGGTCTGCTGGGCGGTGGCGGCGACGTACTCGTGACCGTTCAAGATCACCTGCGCGCCGAACGGTGGATGGCCGCTCATCTTGATCACCAGGTGCCCCCAGGTCGGGTCCATGATGTGGAAGGAGTAGTGGTTGACGAACTGTCGGGTCTTCTCCAGATTGCAGATCTTCCCCGATCCCCTTCGACCTGATGACTTTCCATACGGTGGCCGGTGCTTTCGCGACCAGGATCAAGAACACCCCGATCCCGACGGTGTGGGTGGCCAGGTAGTCCTCGACGATCCGGTGTTTCCGTTCACCGGTCCGGCAGCTGATCACCTCGACCTGGTTGGCGCTTGCCCAGGCCCGGACCCGGCGGGCGAACCGGCCCGCCAGCCGGATCAGATGCGCGTCATCCAACGAGTCGTCGATGTCGTCGTGCCAGCGTCGCCACCACACCCGGAACCCGCCCGGACTGTGCCCGAGCCCGAAGTAGGCGTTCACCACGATCCGGTCGACACAGTCGTAGCTGCCGGACACCAAGCCGGCATAGCGGGTGCTCAGCTGATCCATCCACCGACCGTAAGACGATCAGCCGTCCGCGACCAGAGCTGCCCCGAAGGGGCCACCGGGCCCGGGCGAAGTCCCGGACCCGGCATAGATGACTTGGTGGCCAGCAAGGTAGCACGCAGGGGGTCAGCCAACGACAGGAGCGCTCGATCTGTGGTGTTTCCGAGATGTGTGAAGCCCTGGCCAACGAAACCTACTTCTGCTTGCAGCTCGGATGAATTGAAGGTGAGGGCCTGTCGTGGGCGTGGTCTGCCCAACTGGCCGCGACCTAAATCGCTTGTAGAAGCTGGCGTAGGCGCTGCAAGGTCTCATGGGACGTACAGGATGATCAGCCGTGCTGCGGATAGCTGACAGCTGGAGCTAAGTGCTCAGACCCCAACCTACAGTTGAGCGTCGTGGACGAGCAGGGCAAGTCGTACGCGGTTGGTGTCCTCGAGTTTTGCGAACACCCTTGTCAGATGGGTTTTCACGGTGGCTTCGGAGCAGAAGAGCCGGGCGCCGATCTCGGCGTTCGAGAGCCCGTCGGCAACGGCGACGGCGATCTCGCGTTCGCGTGGGCTCAGCGACTCCAGCAGCGAACGCGCAGATGCTCGGCGCTGATCCAGACCGCTGTCGGCGAATCGCTCGATCAGCGCCCGGGTGTGGGATGGGCTCAGCATCGCATCCCCGGCGGCAACGATCCGGACCGCCTCGATCAGCTCACGCGGTGGGGTGTCCTTGAGCAGGAAACCACTGGCACCGGCCTCGATCGCGGCGAAGACGTGCTCATCGAGCTGGAAGGTGGTGAGCACCAGCACCCTGGTGGCCGACCCGTCCGGACCCAGCTCATCCGGGTCCGACTCACTCACCAGTCGCCGGGTCGCCTCGATGCCGTCCACGCGCGGCATCCGGATGTCCATCACGACGACATCCGGCCGTTCCCGCCGAACCAACTCGGGTACGCCGGCGCCGTCGTCGGCCTCTCCGACCACCTCGATGTCCTCGGCCGAGGACAAGATCGCCTGGAGCCCAGCTCGGACCAGTGCGTCATCGTCGACGATGGCGACCCGGATCATGTCGCCTCCCACGGCAGCCACACCCGCAACTCGTAGTGCCCCTGGGCCGCGCGGGCATGCAGTTCACCGCCCAGCACCTCGACCCGGTTGCGGAGGGAGGCCAGGCCGGTCCCGGCACCACGGTCGCCTCCGGGCGCGAGGGGATTGCGTACGCCCAGCTCGACCCCGGAGCCGGGTGATCCGGTCAGCGAGATCACCACGGGGGCGGTCGGAGCATGGCGGTGCGCATTGGTCAGTGCCTCCTGCATGACGTGATACAGCACTCGGCCGATCGCGGGCGAGAGGGCCGATCGGTCCCGGTCGGACAACTCGTCGTAGAAGTCGACCTCGGCGCCCGCGTCCCGACTGGCTTGGATGAGCCGGGGCACGGCGCTCAGGTCCGGCGCCGGATCGCGGCGGGTTTCCTCGCCCAGGGCTCGGACGACGGCCCGCAGGTCGGCGAGACCTTTGCGGGCCGACGAGCGGATCTGCTCGGCGGCCGCGACCGTCTCGGGATCCTTCGAACGCACCTCCAGAGCGCCGGCCTGCATCGTCACCAACGCGAGCACATGGCCGAGCGAGTCGTGCATCTCTCGTGCGATCCGCTCCCGTTCGGTGTGCACGGCCTGACTCGCCGCCCGTTCCCGCTCGAACTCGGCACGGACCGCGCGTTCGGCGACAGATGCCGCGAGTCGTCGGTGCACGCGGATGTAGTCCCCGACCAGGGTGGGGGCGACCCCCGCGACCACCAGGATGACGACGACACTGACGGCGAGCTCGGGGGTGGAGTAGCCCCGCGCAATGTCGCGATGCAGCACCAGGAGGACCGCTGCGACAGCTCCCACCGTGGCGACCAGCCAGGGACGTACGCCGCCGCGGCGGATCGCGAGGTTCATCATCCCGACCAGGAACACCGCGAGGGTGCCGGTGGCGACACCGACGATGCCGAGCAGCGCCAGCGCGTACGGGAACCGGACCCGGAGGATCACAGCGGCGATCACGAACGGGACGAGCACGACCTGCAACACCAGCTGCCAGGTCGCCATGAAGTCGGCGGGTGAGCTGTTGATGTAGAGCACGCCGATCGCCAACAGATAGATGAACGGAGCACCCCAGCCCACCAGCAGGGCAGGAGAATCCCGCAACCGGTGCGCGCTGTCCGGCGTACCTGTCGCAGTTGCCATGGTCGAACCCTAAGGCGCGGCTCCGACCTGACCCAGACCGAGTGACCGCGAAGGCACGAACTTTCGCCGATGGTCGAGACGGATTACGACGATGGTCGTACGCAGAAGCAGACGCGCGGACGATAGTGGTGGTCGTACGAGCCCGGAATGCTGCTGGTCATGGCGAACAACACCCAGCATCCCGACGGCACCCTGATCGCGGCCGAGCACGTCTCGAAGTCCTTCCAGGTCGGCGCCTCGCAGATCGAGATCCTCCACGACGTCTCGCTCACGGTGAGCGAGAGCGAGGTCTGCGCGATCATGGGACCGTCCGGCTCCGGCAAGTCGACCCTCCTCTACTGCCTCGCCGGGCTCGAGCAGCCCAGCTCCGGTGACGTGTTCCTGCTCGGCGAGTCGGTGGTCCGCCGCTCGCGCCGGGAGCTCGCCCAGCTGCGGCGTACCGAGCTCGGCTTCGTCTTCCAGTCCTACAACCTGCTGCCGACCCTGCCGGTGTTCGAGAATGTCGCGCTGCCGTTCCGCCTCCGTGGAGAGCGGGTCGACCGGGCTCGGATCGAGGAGGCCCTGGCCTCGGTTGGGCTGGCCGGCCGCGGCAACGCCCTGCCGCCGTCGATGTCCGGCGGAGAGCAGCAGCGGGTCGCCATCGCCCGGGTGCTCGCCCAGCGTCCGCGGATCGTGTTCGCCGACGAGCCGACCGGCGCGCTGGACACTCAGAGCGGCCGGATGGTGCTGTCGGAGCTGCACGAGATCGGCAATGCAGCCGGTCGTTGCGTCCTGATCGTCACCCACGACCCGTCGGTGGCGGCCACCTGCGACCGGGTGATCTTCATGCGCGATGGTCGGCTGGTCGATCAGCTGGCGGCCCCCAGTGCCGACGAGGTCGCCGCGATGCTCGCCGCCTTGTCCGAGCGGACCACCGTCGAGGTCAACATGTCCGCCGCCGGCGCCGGGCGGGTTGTCTGATGCGCGCACTCACCATTGCCGAGCTGAAAAGCGCGTGGACGGCCTGGTTCGCCGTCATCCTCGCGTTCATCGCGACGAGCTTCGCGCTGATTCTCCCGTTGCTGGCCTGGGTGGGCGTTGCGGACACCATCGCCACCGGACGCATCCCGGAGATGGAGCAGCCGGCGCTGCTGTTCCTCCCGATCTGGAATCTGGCCATCGCGTTGCTGGCGGCGCTCAATGTGATCAGCGCCGTGACCGGTCTGGTCGTCGAGTCCCGTCGAGGCGCGCTCGCCCGGCTGGCCCTGGCCGGAGCAACCCCCGGTCAGGTCTCGCGCATCCTGCTGACGCAGTTGGCTGTGGTGGCGGGCCTCGGAGCTCTGATCGGCGCGGTCCTCGCGATCGCTGCGACCCCCGCCGCCGTGGGGCTCGCGGTGGGTGACCGAGGGATCGACCAGTCCGTCGTGGTGGCGGAACCCGATCTGGGCATGGCGCTCACCGGTGTCGCGATCTTCATCCTGGTGGCCCTGGTCGCCGGGCTCCGGCAATCACGGGTCGCGGCCGCGGTGCCGGCGGTGGAAGCACTGCGTACGATCCCCGGGGCCAGTGTCCGTCGCCGTCGGATCGGCCGCTGGATCGGCGCGTTCCTGCTGGCTCTCCTCATTGCCGGCATCGCCGCGGCAACCTTCGTCGCGGCACCCACCATGGGAGTCGACTCGGCCGACATGGTGCTCCAGTCCGCGCTGATCTGCATGCTGCTCACCGGATCGTTCCTCTCGGTCTGCGCGCCGCTGACCATCGGCCTCCTCACGCGGGCCTGGACCTCCCTGGTCCCGAGCCGTTCAGGTCCCTGGGTGCTTGCCCGTGCCTCGGTCATCGCCAAGGGGGAGCGGCTGGCTCGTACGGTGACGCCGGTCATGTTCGCGGTGGGGGTGCTGTTCGGTCTCGGGGTGCTGCTCGCCTCGACCTCCGCGCTGCTGCGCTCGATCGGCCGCGATCCGCTCGATCAGGCCGGGATGAGCACGCTGCTCGTCTTCGTCGGCCTGGTGTTGCTGGTGGCGATCGCCGGTGGGGTGAGTGTGGTGCTGATGATGTCGCGGCAGCGGGAGGCGGAGTTGGCGCTGGCCGGTGTGGTCGGTGCGACGCCTCGTCAGCAGGTGCTCATGTCGGTGTTCGAAGGACTGGTCATCACCGGTACGGCGGTCGTCCTGGGGCTGGTGATGACCGCGGTCGGGATGGTGGTGTTCGTCGTCGGGATGGGCGCCCTCGGGCTCACCACCCCGGTCGCCGTCCCGTGGCAGGTGCTGGCCGTGGTCGTCGCCGTCTGCGCGCTGATCATCGTCGCCGCCACCACCTTGCCGGTGCTGCCCTCGCTGCGTCGCCCCGCTCGTACGGTCGTCGCCCAACTCGCCGCCGAGTGACGCCCGGTCCGAGTGATCAGCGGGCGCCAACTCCGACTTCTGTCGAGCTATCCACATCGGAGGGAGATAGCTCGA
>JASGEZ010000042.1:0-6056 GCA_047605905.1 Microlunatus sp. | reverse complement strand
TGTCAGATTCTGTGGTCGCTCGGGCGACCACAGAATCTGACAACTCGGCAAAGGGGGTCAGGGGTTAGCGCTTGCGCTGCTTCTTGGCCCGCTCCAGCTCCCGCTGCTGCTCGGCCTGCTTGGCCCGGATCGACTCCGCGTCCATCGAGTTCAGCAGGATCAGTGCCGCGATCGCGCAGATCGCCAGCGACCACAGCGGCGAGAACCCGAGCAGCATCGGCGCAGTGGCGATCAGGCAGACGTCGAAGCCACGGAAGACATTGGTCATCAGCCCGGGTGGGAACGCGCCGGACGGGGTCGAGATCATCGGCGCGCTGAAGTCGGGTGCCTTGGCCTGGACCCAGCGGATGGCCCCGAGCAGCCCCGCCGCCGCGGTGGCGATCGACATCACGATCGCCACGTCGACCGGGTGCATCGTCGCTCCGTCGCCGAAGCCGAGATAGGCCGGCATGGTCAGCACGGCCCAGCCGGCCACCAGGATGGCCGGCACGATGATCGCGGACATCTTCAGCTGGGACAAGGAGAACGGCAGGCAGCGTTGGAGTCCGCCCGTCCTGGTGAGCACCCGGAGCCCGCCCAGCAGTGGCACGGTGGCACCGAACAACGCCAGTCCGCCGATCACCGGGGTCAGCGTGGCCAGCCCCAGGGCGTCGCAGGCGTACGGCACGATCACGGTGACCGCGAACATGAACAGCGGCTGCGGGAAGCGCTGCAGTCGCTGCCACTCCCGCCACACCAGCGCCTGCCGGCCCAGACCATGACCGCGCTTCGGCTTGACCGACCCGACGGCGACCGCGCGACGCTCCACCACGATGTCGCGGGCGAGCCCGAAGTCGAGGGCGAAGAACGCGCCGGAGATCCCCCTGACCAGGGCACCGCCGCTGGTCAGCCGGGTGCGGCGGATCCGGCCCAGCCGCAGCACGGCGAGCACGCCGTTGACCAGCAACAGCACGGTCGCGAGGACGATCACCCCGTACCCGATCTGTGCGTCCCCATCGGCGGTGATGCCGAGACTGAACCAGCCGGCTGCGACGCCGATCACGACCACCAGCGCCGCGATGCCGAGGACCGCGAACAGGTAGGTGGCGAGCTGGCTCACCCGATGCCGTTCGGCGCCCTGTTGCGCGGCCGCGCCGGCCACCGCGGAGGTCGCGGCCAGTGCGGTCGCGGCCGACCAGACCACGATCACCAATGCCTCGCCGCCGGTGAGCGCAGCGACTGCCGCACCGATCAAGCCACCGAGGACGAACGCCGCCACCAGCGCGGCGACGAGCCGGGGGCCGAGCAGCCGGGATCGCTTGACCGGCGTGTCCAACAGCCAGAAGCCCTCGGCGGCCGAGGCCAGCACCGGTCCGAACAACCGGGCGACCGCCAGGGCCAACGCGATCGACAGCGCCAGGGTCGCCCACGGCAGCACGGTCCGGGCCGACAGGCATGTCTCGGCCGTGCAGTTGGACACCGCCCGCTGCGCGCGGATCACGACGTTGACCAGCGAACCGCCGATCATCAGCGCAGCGATCACCGCGATGTAGGCGTCGGAGAACGCTTCCCACAGGTTGCGGGTCGCCCGGCCTTTTCGCCAGTGCCGGACCATGCCCTTCAGTTCGGCGGCCGGTGGCACCACCAGATGGGTGGGCTCCTCGTCACCCTCGAACCCGGCGTCGTGATGAGCCGGGTGGGGATCGAACTCCGCGTCGTCGGCGCTCTCGGCGGCACTCATGCCGGCTCGCCGAGCCGGACGACGCGAGTGGCCACCGACTCGACCAAGGACGGTTCGTGACTGGCGAAGACGATGGCCAGTCCGCTCTTGCGCTCGGCCTGCAGCCGTTTCGACAGCCAGGCCACACCCTCGGTGTCGAGCCGCTGCTCGGGCTCGTCCATGATCAACAGCTTGCGAGGGCGGACGAAGGCGGTCGCCAGCGCGAGCCGGCGGCGTTGGCCGGAGGACAACGTGCCCGGCAGCTGTCCCGCCTGCGGGACCAGCTGGACCTCGTCCAGCACCTCGTCCACCATCGGGTCCGGATTCTCGTAGCCGTGTGCCCGGGCCAGTAGGTCGAGGTGCTCGACCACACTCAGATCGGGGAAGAAGTCGAGGTCGTCGATCACTGTGGCGACATTGCGACGGATCTCCGGTGAGGTCTCCGACATCGGGGTGCCGAGCACCTCGATGGTGCCGTCGTCGGGCCGGTCCGCACCGACCAGGCAACGCAGCAGGGTCGACTTGCCGGCCCCGTTGCGGCCCGTCAGCGCGATGGCCTCACCAGCCCGTACCTCGAGATTGAACTTGTCGAAAATGGTGATGGGACCGAAGGCGCGCTTCAGCCCGGACACCTTGAGGACGGTGGTGCGTTTGGCCATAGCTGCGATTCTGCCTCGCCGTCGCGGGGTTCTCCGGCACCCGACCTTCGGCGGACAGCCGCGCCTTCGCATGGCAGGCTGGCGCTCGTGACTCCGCAGCAGACCGCCACAGGTACCCGCGCCAGCCTGGAAAAGGGCCGGTCCGAGGTGGCAGCGATGTTCGACCGGGTGGCCGAGCGCTACGACCTCGCCAACGATGTGCTGTCGCTCGGGCAGGATCGGGCGTGGCGCAAACTCGTCCTCGAAGCCGTCGATCCGCGTCCCGGCGATCGGGTGCTGGATCTGGCCGCCGGGACCGGCACCTCCAGTGAGCCGTTCGCCGCCGCCGGTGCGTTCGTGGTGCCGACAGACATCTCGTTGGGCATGCTGACCGTCGGCAAGCGACGCAGCCCGTGGCTGTCCTTCGTCGCCGGCGACGGATTGCAGCTGCCGTACGCCGACGCCAGCTTCGATGCGGTCACGATCTCCTTCGGGCTGCGCAATGTCTCCGACACCGTGGCCGCCCTGACCGAACTGCGCCGGGTGACCAAGCCCGGTGGCCGGATCGTGGTGTGCGAGTTCTCGACCCCGACCTGGACCCCGTTCCGGGTGGTCTATCTCAACTATCTGGTCCGGGCGATCCCGATGATCGCGCGGGTCGTGTCGTCGAATCCGGTGGCGTACGAGTATCTGGCCGAGTCGATCCTCAGCTGGCCCGACCAGCCAGGTCTCGCCGCGTTACTGGAAGAAGCCGGTTGGCGCGACGTCGTCTGGAAGAACCTCTCCACCGGCATCGTCGCCCTCCACCGCGGCAGTCGCTGATCATCCACCTGGACACCACCGAAGCCGGGATAGAGAATCCGGCGAGCCGCCAGCCAAGGGAGCCTCTCGTGAGGTGGCTGATGATCGTTACGGAAGGAACCCCATGACGACCGACACCAGGTTCTTGCTGCCCGACGACGCCGACACCGCGCTCCTGATCGGCCGGATCTGGGATCCGGCGATCGGCGGGCCGCGAGTGATCGCGGTCCGCGGCGACGCCGCCTTCGACCTGTCCGCGCTGGTGGGAACAGTGTCGGAGCTGCTCGAACTCCCCGATCATGTCGAGTTCGTCCGGCAGGCAACGGCCGGCACCGCGCACTGGTCAACTGCAGAACTGCTCGACGCGTCGCTACGGCAGGACCCGGACCGGCCTCAGTTGCTCGCCCCCGTCGACCTCCAGGTGGTCAAGGCCTGCGGGGTCACCTTCGTGGACAGCATGATCGAGCGGGTCATCGAGGAGCAGATCGGCGGCGACCCGGCCAAGGCCGCCGAGACCCGGGCGCTGATCGTCGAGGCGCTGGGCAGCAGCATCTCCGAGGTCCGGCCCGGCTCGCCCGAGGCGCTGCGCGCCAAGCAGGTCCTGCAGGAGCAAGGGTTGTGGTCGCAATATCTCGAGGTCGGAATCGGTCCTGATCCGGAGGTGTTCACCAAGGCTCCGGTGCTGGCCTCGGTCGGTCTGGGTGCCGGTATCGGTGTCGTACGCGCCTCGACCTGGAACAACCCCGAACCCGAACTCGTCCTGATCGTCAACTCCCAGGGCGACATCGTCGGCGCCACCTTGGGCAACGACGTCAATCTCCGCGATGTCGAGGGCCGCTCCGCGCTGCTGCTGGGCAAGGCCAAGGACAACAACGCCTCCAGCGCCCTCGGTCCGTTCGTTCGGCTGTTCGACGAGCACTTCACCCTCGACGTGCTGCGTACCGAGGAGATCCTGCTCAGTGTGACGGGCGAGGACGGATTCACCATGGAGGGTCGCAACAGTCTGGCGCGGATCAGCCGTCCGTTCGAGCACCTCGTGCAGGCCACCCTCGGGGCTCACCATCAGTATCCCGACGGCTTCGCCCTCTACACCGGCACCTTGTTCGCCCCGACCACCGATCGGGACGAGCCTGGTCAGGGATTCACCCACAAGCCCGGCGACGTCGTACGCATCCACAGCACCCACCTCGGCACCCTGGTCAACACCGTCGCAGCGGCGGAGGATCTGCCGCCTTGGACCTTCGGTCTCGGCGAGTTGTTCCGGCACCTGAGCACCCGACCCTCCTGGCCGACGCCGTAATCCCACCAGGATTTCTGTCGAGTCGTTGTGCACCTGGTGGTGCGCCCGTTCCGGGCTGAAAATGGGGTCGTGGCCGTCCGGTAACGCTGTGGTTCTCTTGGTTCTTCGAGGCCGTTGTCGAGTCGGGCGGGAGCTGTGTGTTGGGCCTTTCATTGTCGCCCCGCGGTGTCGGGAGCACGAGGACTAGATTCGCTGGTTTGCCTGGCAGCTCCCCGGGCGGTCGCGGTCGGATTCGGATCCCGCCCCTGGGTGGGGGTGGCGACAGCGAGAGCGGGTGGTAGGGATGTTCGTTGAGGCCACGGATGAGGAGCAGGTCATCGAGCGGGTCGCGGCGTTGGACATCGGTAAGGCCGAGGTGGTGTGTTGTGTCCGGCTGCCCAAGCCGGACGGCGGGAAGGGCCGGTTGCAGGAGGTGACGACTCATTCGACGATGGTCACCTCGTTGTGTGAGCTGGCGAACCGGCTGGTCGGGCTGGGGGTGACCCGGGTGGTGATGGAGGCGACCAGTGACTACTGGCGGCCGCCGTTCTATCTGTTCGAGGCCCATGGTTTGGATCCGTGGCTGGTCAACGCCCGCGATGTCAAACATTTGCCGGGCCGGCCGAAGACCGACAAGTTGGATGCGATCTGGTTGTGCAAGGTCGCCGAGCGGCAGATGCTGCGGCCCAGTTTCGTGCCGCCGGCTGATATCCGCCTGCTGCGGGACCTGACCCGGTATCGGGCGGATCTGGTCGAGGTCCGCACGGCGGAGAAGAACCGGGTGGAGAAGCTGTTGGAGGATGCTTGCATCAAGCTGTCGGTGGTCGCGACCGACATCTTCGGTGTCTCGGGGCGGGCCATGATGGCAGCCTTGATCGGTGGGGAGCGGGATCCGAAAGTGCTGGCGGGGATGGCCCGGGGGCGGCTGCAGGCCAAGATCGGCCGGTTGGAAGAGGCATTCGCCGGGCTCAGGCTGGGTATGTTCGATGCGCACCACAGCTTTCTGCTGCGGCGGATGCTGGCCAGGGTGGACGCGGTCAACGCCGATATCGCCGCGCTTGACGCCGAGATCGGCACGCATCTGGACCCTTTTGCTGACGCGGTCGCCCGGCTGGACGAGATCCCCGGTATCGGGCCGACCGCGGCCGCGGTCATCATCGCCGAGATCGGCATCGACATGTTCCGGTTCCCCACCGCCGGGCATCTGGTGTCGTGGGCGAAGTTCGCGCCCGGGGTGAACTCCTCCGCCGGGCGATCCAAAGGCAACGGCTCGACCGGCCATGGCGACCGGTACCTGGCCCGGGTCCTGGGCGAGGCCGCCGTGAGCGCTGGCCGGACCGACACCTTCCTCGGCGCCCGTTACCGCCGGATCGCTCGACGACGCGGGAAAAAGAAGGCCATCGTCGCGGTCGGCCGGTCCATCCTCACCATCATCTGGCATCTCCTCTCCGATCCCGACATCGTCTACCACGACCTCGGCTCCGACCACTACGACCGCCACGTCAACACCGAAGCGAAACGTCGCAACCACATCCATCAACTCGAAGCCCTCGGCTACACAGTCACCCTGCAACCCGCAGCCTGACCGCGGTGCCAGAAGCCCAGGCTGGGTGCCTGGCTGGGACTATTTTCGGACTAG
>JASGEZ010000041.1:0-6940 GCA_047605905.1 Microlunatus sp. | reverse complement strand
GCCGGGCCTGGCAACTGGGCAGCAACGGCTCCAACACCGCCCACTGGCTATCGGTCAGGTCATGACGATCATGCACACCACCTGCCTACCCCACCCAGCCACAATCGTTTACGGGACACGCCCTAGTGGCTGCCGCCGGGAGCTGTTCGAGGGCCGATGCGCCGGCGGGCCCCAGTAGGCTCGCCCAGGTGATCTCCCGTGAGTTGGCCCGAGCCCTGCAGCCGTACCTGCACTGGCGGCCGCGTAACGGTGATGAGTTCTTCATCCCGCAACCGGAGATGGCTGATTCCGTCTTCGTGGTCAGTGACATGGTGGTCGAGTTGGTGACGCGTGACAACGACACCAGATTCCACTTCAACGGCACTGTGGAGTGGGCGCTGGATTCGGTGCAGGTCGGCCAGGTGGTCTGGCTGCCCAGGGAGGACCAGCTGCGCGCCATGCTGGGGGACTACTTCTTGTCACTCGATGCCGGGCGAGGGGGGTTCGTGGTGGCGGTGAGCGGGCCAGGACGGGCGATGCACACTGCGCCCGAGCCCGACGCCGCAGATGCCTACGCTCGAGCGTTGCTCCACGTGGTCAGCCACGGTGACGCTCAGCCGAGCAACCAGCGGGCCAGTAACGCGAGGTAGCCGCCGGCCAGGATCGACGGCGCGTACGCGAATGCTCCCTGCTTGCCCGCCGCCAGCCTCAGGAGGCCGACCGCGGCTCCCGTCAGGCTACCGAGCACGAGTGCCCAGGCCAGCAACGACCACGACACCGATGCGGCTGCCGCTCCGACCAGCGGGGCATACCGGACGTCGCCGAAGCCGAATCCGCCTCGGGACATCAGCCACACCAGACCGAACAGAACTCCGGCCAGGACGAAGCCGGTGAGTCCCCGCAGCGCGTCCGCCCAGCTGCCGAGCAGGCCACCGAGCCCGAGAGCCACCGCCGCGGCAAGCCAGGCCAGGCGGGTCAGGGGTAGCGGGAGCCAAGTCGTTCGGGCATCGATGGCGGCCAGCAGCATGCCGAACGTGCTGAGCATCAGCCAGACCGGCAGCCCGGAGAGTGGGAGCAGCAGGCCGGCAACGGCGGTGCCGAGTGCTGCCAGTCCGCCGATGGCCAGGGCAAACCGCGGTGTGGCGAGCGATGCGTACGGGATCTTCTGGCCGGGCTCGGTCGGCTCGGGAAGCGCCCTGAGAATGCGCGGCGTCAGCAGGGCAGCCGAGATCCCGACAGCCAGGGCGGTGGCGATCACGGCGATCACCGAATGCGACCGGTCACGAGAGTTGTCCCGCCATGTCGATCACGCGACCGCGGGCCAGTCGCCTGAAGGTTCTTGCCGACTGATCCAGCGTTGGTACCCGACGGCGATCTTGAGTGCGTTCAGCTGGGAGCAGGTGGCCGACCCGCGACCCACGATCTGCGTCAACTCCTCGACATCGAGGCCGGTCTGCTGGGCCAGCTGATCGATCGAGCAACCGGCCCCGACCATCGTCCGTAGCCGGACGCGGCTGAGCCGGACTGGGACCGGGCGAAAACGGATGGCATGAGCTTCCATGGTCGTGATCCGCAACAGCCGTCGCCCGGTATCGCAACAAATGCGCTGGATCCGACGGCCGTCGCGGCCGTGCGCGAGGTGCCGGACGGAGCGCTCGCGTACGCCCGCCAGCTGGGCGATCAGTGGCACGGTCAGCCCGGCGGCGAGCAACTGGGCCACGTGCGCTTGAAACGGCGTCGCGTCGACCCACACCGCCTCCCGCTCGGGATCGTAGGAATACAGAACCGGCTGCAGCGCCGCTGTCATGGACCCTCCCTTTCTCGAAACCTCTGCGAAGAGGCCGAAGCCTCTATGAAGAGAAGGCCTCGTCGAGGGGGTCGTTGTGAGCGCTGCAGCCGATGTTTTTCCGCTCAGGTGTGGGCAGTTTCCTGCTGGTGTCGTTCCGGAGGGGAAACCGTCTTCCAGAACTACTTGTTGTTGTCGTTCTCACCCTCGGTGTTGTCGCCATCGCCCCCGGTGTCTTCCGAAGTCTCGGTGTCTTCCGGGGCCCCTGTGTCGCCCGAAGCCGAGACGCTGCCACCGTCGGCTTCGGCGTCCTCGCTGGGCAGGTCGCCGCCGGCGTCCTCACCCGCGGATTCCGACTCGCCTGCAGACTCGGGATCTCCTTCGGGCTCCGACGCGTCCGACGTCCCGGGTGCCTCGTCGGCAGCGGCAGCCTCGGCGGTTTCCTCGGCCTCGGCAGCGATGGCGTTCGCGTCGGCATCGTTGTCGGCCTCGTCGGCGGTCGCCGCGGACGAACTGACCTCCGAGACCGGGTCGGCTGCGGCCGCCTCGCTGACCGGAGACGTCGCCGGCGCTGGGCTGGGAACGTGGGGTGCGGTCGGCCGTGCCGCCTGCCAACTGGCATCGGAGCTGCCCAGCAGCTTGCGGGCGACCAGCGCGCCGATGCCGCCGATCGCGACCACGATGGCTGCCCGGCGCAGCCAACGGCGCTTGGGTCGGGTCGGCTTGACGGTGGCCGCGGCCACGAGCTCCTTACCCTTCTCGGCGGTGGAAGCCACCGCCGGAGCCGCTGCTGCCGCGGCGAGAACCTCCGCAAGCTTCGGCAACACCTCGTCGTGCATCTTGGTCTTGGCGGACTCGACCGCGGGAGGCACTCGGTCCAGCGCGTCCTCAAGGGCGGGACCGAACTTCTCGACCGCATCGTGTGCCACCTGGGCACCCCGCTGCCTGGCGGTCTTCGCATACGGACCGACGGCTTCCGCGGCTTGGTGGGCGTACGGCCGGACCTTGTCGGTCACGACGCCAGCGGCGTGCTGGGCGTACGGCGAGACGGCCTCGACCGCGTGCTGCGCGTACGGACCCACGGCACCGGCCGCGTGCTGAGCCAGGGGTCCTACCTTCTCCGCCGCCTGGCTGATCCTTTCGGTGGCGAGGTGCGCGATATCCTGCGCCGCCGGCACCACGTACTCGTCCATCACCTCGGCTGGCGTGCTCTTCTTCCCCATTGCATTCCTCCATCGTCGGGTGCTGCAGTCCGCCCGGTCCGATCCTGGGCTGTCGGATTCAGCCAACCTACCGCTCGACCCGGACAGCCGGTCCGCTGGTTGCGCGGTGCCCACATGCCAGTCTGCTCGTCCCGGACGGTTCAGGCGCAAGCACTGGTCACGTCGCTAGGACAGCTTGAGCGCTCATGACAGGATGGCTGCGATCTCCGCGACGACGGAGCCTTGACGGAAAGGTACGACCACCGGTGCCCACGACGGCCACACTGCACACCAACCACGGTGACATCACCGTGAACCTCCTGCCCGACCACGCGCCCAAGACGGTGGCGAACTTCGTCGGCCTGGCCTCGGGCACCAAGGAGTACCGTGATCCGACCACCGGCGCGCCGACCATCGGGAAGTTCTACGACGGATTGACCTTCCACCGGGTCATCGACGGCTTCATGATCCAGGGCGGCTGCCCGCTCGGCACCGGTACCGGTGGCCCCGGCTACGCCTTCGCCGACGAGATCCACCCCGAGCTCGTGTTCAACAAGCCGTACCTGTTGGCCATGGCCAATGCCGGTCCGGGCACCAATGGCTCGCAGTTCTTCATCACGGTCGGCCCGACGCCGCACCTCAACCGACGTCACACCATCTTCGGTGAGGTGGCCGACCAGGCCAGCCGAGATGTCGTCGACGAGATCGCCCGGGTCCGTACCGGCCGGATGGACCGCCCTGTCGAGCCCGTCGTGATCGAGTCCGTCGACATCACCGCGTGACGTGGCCGAGCCCGGTCCGAGCTATACCGCCCCCGACTTCACCGGCTGCTACCGCCACCCGGATCGGCTGACCGGCATCACCTGCCGCCGTTGTCGGCGACCGATCTGCGGGGAGTGCATGACCGAGGCGTCGGTCGGGTTCCAGTGCCCGAAGTGCGTCGGACTCGGCCGGTTCGGTGCCAGGCAGCCGAAGACCCCTTTCGGTGCGGCCATTCGGGCCGGTGGATCACCGGCGACCAAGGTCATCATGGGCATCCTGGCCGCGGTCTGGGTGCTTGATCTGGTGACTCGGGGACTGGCCACCGGGATGCTGGCGATGAGCAACGGCTATGCCGAGAGCGGCCAGCTCTGGCGGCTGGTCACCTCGTCGCTGACCTCGGGGCAACTGCTCGGCATGCTGATGAATCTGCTGGTGCTGTGGCTGGCCGGTCGTGCGCTGGAAACGGAATTGGGCAGCTGGCGGTTCGCGCTGCTCTATCTGGCGTCCGGCTTCGGCGGGGCGACACTGTTCTTCTTCATCGCGCCGGTCACTGCCTGGTCGATCGGTGCGACGTCGGCCATCGTCGGCCTGCTGGCCGCCAACATGATCGGCAAGGCCAAGACCGGCGAGGACATCCGGCCCGATATCGGCTTGCTGGTCCTGCTGGTGCTCTATTCGGTCCTGGTGGGCTTTGCCAGCTTCGGTTGGGTCACCATGATCGGCGGGATCATCGTGGGGGGCCTGTCCGGCGCGATCCTGGCGTACGCGCCGCGGCGCAACCGACTGACCATTCAGCTGGTGGGCATGCTCGCCCTGGTGACCATCTGTCTCGGTCTGGTGCTGGTCAAGCTCGCGTCCTAGGGCGTGCGCGGCTCAGCTCAGGTGCGGGTGACCGAGGGCACCGGAACCGGCTCATACGACGGCGGTGCCGCAACCGTGATCAGCAGGACCGCCGAACCGACGAAGGCCAGGGCCAGGACGGCGAGGACGACCAGCAGAGCTTTCGGTCGGTCGCGCAGCCACCCCGACGAGCTCACCGTGCGCCGATTCGCCGACGACTAATCACCGAGTGAGAAGGCCGCTTCGAGATCATGGCTCGAATACGCCCGGAAGGCGATGTGGGTCTCGGTGGCCTGGACACCCACGACCTTGTTCAGCCGATCGGCGACCACTTCGGCGATCCGCTCGTGGCTGGACACCCGGACCAGGACGATCAGGTCGATGGTGCCGGTGACCGAGTAGACCTCGCTCACGCCCGGCAAGGCCGCTATCTCCTCGGCGATCTCGGGGATCCGGGCCACATCGGCCTTGACGAAGACGATCGCTGTCACCATGGCGTCATCCTAATGGCGGCTGCTTCGTCCAGGTCGCGGGACAGCTCGTCCACCAATCCGGCGTGGTCCAAAGTCGTGTGCAGCGGCCAGTTCCAATCACCTTCCAATTCCATCAGCCGGGACCCGGGCTGCTCCAGCCAGGCCGCGATCCGTTCGGTCTCCTCGATGCCGGCCGCCGGTAGCGGACCGACGGGTGGCAGCACCGTCTCGGCCGTTGCCCGGACCGCTCGTGCGACCGCCTGCGGGACATCAGTGGGCCGGGCACATCCGGCGGCGGCCAGCCGGCCGTAGCGGATCACGTGGATCTCCCAGTCGTCGCCGCTGCGCCGTGCGGCGACGATCTCGGGGCAGGCAGCCAGACTGCGTACGCGGTGGAAGCGAACCCCGGTGCGCAACAAGGTGTCCAGCCGACTGCGTACCGTGGCGGCTTCCTCGTAGCGCTGCTCGCTGGTGAGACGTTGCACGCGGTCGCGGAGTCCGCGGACCGCCGGGCGGACGTCACTGGTCAGTGTGGTGCGCACTTGCTCGACCAGATCGCCATAGCCGTCGAGGGAGATCGCGCCGGTGCAAGGGGCGACGCACCGGCTCATCTCGGCCAGCGCGCAGGCAGCGGAGGGATGGTGTGGACTGAGCCGCTGAGCGCACTGGCGGATCGGGAATCCGTCGTAGATCGCCAGCACCACCTCCTCGGCGGACCGGCGCCGGCGAAAGGGGCCGAAGTAGGTCGCTCCGTCATCTCGGACCTCGCGGACGATGCTCAACCGGGGGTACGCCTCGGTGGTGATCTTGATCCACTGGGTGCGTTCGGGGAACTTGGATCGCCGGTTGTAGCGCGGCGCATGACTCGCGATCAGCCGGAGTTCGACCACTTCGGCGTGCAGTGGGGTGGCACAGGGCACCGCTTCGACACCCGTGGCCACCCGCAGCATCTCCTCCATCCGCGGCCGCTTCTCGGCTGCGGTGAAGTAGGTCCGGACCCGTTTGCGGAGATTGCGGGAGGTGCCTACGTACAACACTTCGCGGTGGTCGTCGTGCTCGGCCACGAACAGATAGACGCCCGGCACTTCCGGCAGCGCGTGAGCCCAGGTCCGCTTCGCCCGGCGTTGTGGCGAAACTCGGCGGGTGAACTCGCGGAGGTCCTCGATCGTGTGCACGCCGAGGTTGCCGACCCGTTCGATCAGACCGTGCAGCACGTCGACGGTGGCTTCCGCATCGGTCAGCGCCCGGTGATTGGGGGCGGTGACGGAGCGGAAGTGCCGGGCCAGGGTGGCGAGCCGACAGTTGGGCACCTCGTCCCGCAGCAGGATGGCCCGGGCCAGACGGGCGGTGTCCAGCACCGGCCATGTCGGGTACGGATAGCCGAGCGACTCGCAGGCTCGGCGGAGGAACCCGGTGTCGAAGGGCGCGTTGTGGGCCACCAGCACGGTGTTCTCGGCGAAGGCCAGGAAGGCCGGTAGCACCTGTCGCAGCGGGGGAGCCTCGGCCACCATCGAGTTGGTGATCCCGGTCAGCACCGCGATCAGTGGCGGGATGTTTCCCTTCGGATTGACCAGTGACTGGAACTTCCCCAGCACCTCGCCGCCTCGCACCTTGACCGCGCCGATCTCGGTGATCGCATCAGTCTCGGCCCCGCCGGTGGTCTCCAGGTCGACGACGCAGAACGTCACCTCCGACAGATGCGTACCGAGGTCCTCGAACGAGTCCTGCAAGCTCTCGCCGCCGCGCATCGATGTCATGCCCGGAAAGCTAAGGAACCACTGATCAAAGAGCTATCTGAGCGTGGCGGTCGGGCGGGCTCGATCCTGGCGGCGCCGGGTCGTGGGAGGGCATCGAAACCTGGCTCACTGCCCCGGGTTCGGGGCCTGTGGGCCGGTTTC
>JASGEZ010000040.1:0-4683 GCA_047605905.1 Microlunatus sp. | reverse complement strand
GTCGGTGCCGGCGACCTCGATCTGGCCGGCGCTCGGCCGCAGCAGTCCCAGCACCGCGCGACCGAGGGTGGACTTGCCGGAACCCGACTCGCCCACCACGCCCAGCACCCGGCCCGGGGCCAGTGTCACCGAGATCTCGTGCAGGGCTCGGTACGCCGGTCGCCCCAGCCGACCCGGATAGTCCACGCTCGCAGCACGGAACGCCAGCGCCGCAGGCTCCGGATCACCCACACGGTCGGGATCACCCTGAGACTCGGACCCTGGCGAGGACACGGGCTCACCGGATCGCTCGGTCACCCGCAGCCGCGGCACGGCGGCCAGCAGCTCCCGGGTGTAGTCGGTGAACGGCGAACTGAAGAGCGAGACCACCTCACCCCGTTCGACCATCCGGCCGTTCCGCATCACCAGCACCCGGTCGGCCAGGTCGGCCACCACGCCCATGTTGTGGGTGATCAGCAGCACCGCCATCCCGAGCCGGTCCCGGAGCTCACCCAGCAGCGCCAAGATCTCGGCCTGCACGCTGACGTCCAGGGCAGTCGTCGGCTCGTCGGCGATCAGCAGCACCGGCTCGTTGGCCAGTGCCAGGGCGATCACCACCCGCTGCTTCTGACCGCCGGACAGCTGATGCGGATAGGCATCGATGCGTCGCTCCGGTTCGGGGATGCCGACCAGCTCCAGCAACTCGACCGCACGTTTCCGGGCGTCGCGCCGGGTGATCCGGCGGTGCGCCCGCAGCGCCTCGGACAGCTGCCAGCCGACCGTCTTGACCGGGTTGAGCGCAGTTTGCGGCTCCTGGAACACCATGGCCGCCAGCTGACCGCGGACCCCGGACCAGGCGTCGCCGCGGACGCCGCGGGTAGCCAGCAGGTTGGGCTGCTCGTGGGCCGGCCGCGCAATCGGGTCGTCGGTGAGCTGGACCGAGCCCTGGGCGGTCGCCGAGGCCGGGAGCAGACCGAGGGTGGCGTACGCGGTCACGGTCTTGCCCGATCCGGACTCCCCCACCAAGGCGAGAATCTCGCCGCGGTCGATGGAGAAGGAGACCGACTCCACCGCTGCCCTGACCCCGAACCGGACGGTCAGCTCGCTGATCCGAAGCACGGCGTCGGGATGGATGGGCCGCGGTCCCGGTGGTTCGAGATCGATCGCCAACTCAGTCATAGATCCTCACTCCTTCGGCCCACACCCGGGCTCGTTCGGCGGGGGCCTGCGGCGACAGCGCCCCTGGCAGATAGCGGACGGTGTGCAGCACACCGCTGAACGGGTGGCTGCCGGCCCGCTGATGCAGCTCCCAGTCGACCGGCCCGCCGCGGTCGGCACCCACACTGATGCCGGTGAACGGGGCCATCCCGACCAGTTGCGGCAGGTCAGTCAGCGTGCTCACCGCGCGTCCGTCGGTGAGCAGTGCCTCCAGCCGGAAGCCCGGGAGCGCGTGGAGTTGCACGAGCAGCTCCTGCTCCCCCAGTACCAGCGGGATGGGCGCGGTGCGATGCACGACGCCGTACGCGTTCACGCCGAACCACGCGATCGGCTCGCCACGCTCGTCGGTGTCGACGACCAGGAGATAGCCGCCGCCCTGGTCGCCGTGCGCCACGAGTACGCCGGCATCACCGGCGGCCAGCCGGAACGCCGCCCGGATGGCGACATCGCGGTGCTGCACCAGCTGGGCGGAACGCCAGCGCTCGACCGTCCCCGCGAACGGAAGCAGCTCAATCGATGCGCCGAACCGGTCGTCGGCGGGCCGCCGCAGACCCGACCCCGGACCGTGGTCGTCGAGCGGAAACACCCGATTGCGCCAGGCGGCCCGTTCCCAGGCTGCCGCCAGTTCGGCCACCAGCTCGGGATGCGACTCAGCCACGTTCCGGGTCTCGGTCGGATCGGCGTCGGTGTCGTAGAGCTGCCACTCGGTATCGTCGAACGGCGCACCGCGGCGGTGCTCGGTGACGATCTTCCACCGTCCCCGCTGGTACGCCCGCTGTCCACCGGTCTCGGTGTACTGGTCGTCGTGCTTCTGACCCGCGTCGGGGTCTCGGAGCAGGCCCGCCGCGCTGACCCCGTCGATCTCCGGTGCCGCCAGCCCGTGCCGGGCCGGCAGCGGATCCACACCGATCAGCTCGAGCAGGGTCGGCGCCACGTCGGTGACGTGCGCATACTGCCGCCGCAGCCCGTCGTCGTCCGACCCCCGCAGTCCGCCGGCGGGCCAGTGCACGATCAGCGGCACCCGGATCCCGCCGGCGAAGGTGTGACCCTTGTAGAGCCGGAACGGGGTGTTGGACGCCTGGCCCCAACCGCGTGGATAGTGCACCGTCGTCTGCGGCCCGCCGACCAGCTCGAGCTCCCGGTCGACATCGCGCTGCCAGTCGTCGGGCAGCTCGGCGATGTGGGCGAACTGGCTGTAGTAGCTCCGGGTGCCCTCCGGTCCACCCTCGGCGGTCGCGCCATTGTCGGAGGTGACCACGATGATGGTGTTGTCGAGCTCACCGAGCCGCTCCAGGTGCTCGACCAGCCGCCCGGTGCTGTCGTCGACGGCCTGCACGGCGCCGGCGTACACCTGCATGTAGCGGGCGAACCGCCGACGCTGCTCCTCGGTCAGACTGTCCCACTGCGGCACGTCCAGGGCCGTCTCGTGGTTGCTCGGCGGCAGCGCGGTGTCGGCATCGAACAGACCGAGCTCGAGCTGGCGCCGGAACCGGTCCTCCCGGATCTGGTCCCAACCGACGTCGTAGGCACCCTCGTACGCGGCGATGTCCGCAGCCTTCGCCTGCACCGGACCGTGCACCGCGGCGTGAGCCAGATACAGGAAGAACGGCTTGTCCGCGTCGGCGGCCCGCAGGGTGCTGATCATCTCGACCGCGCGCTCGGTGAGATCGTCGGTCAGGTAGTAGCCGGGTGGGAACTCCTCCACCGGGTACGGCGAGTTGTCCCACACCAGCCGGTGCGGCGCATGCAGCGAGGTGAAGCCCTCCAAGGCGCCGAAGTAGCGGTCGAACCCGCGCTGGCACGGCCAGGACGCCTTGCTCGCCCCGTCGTGCTGCAGCCGGTCTCCGGTCAGGTGCCACTTGCCGACGGCGAAGGTGGCATAGCCACGCTCGCGCAGCGTCTCGGCCAGCGTCGGCGCGTTGTCGGGCAGGGTGAAGGTGTACGCGGGATAGCCGGGATCGGAGTTCGCCGGGAAGGCGAAACCCGCCTTGTGCGGGTTGAGCCCGGTCAGCAGCGCCGCCCGGCTCGGCGAGCACAGCGGGGTGGTGTGGTAGTTGGTGAACCGGACCCCGCCGGCGGCGAGCCGGTCCAGATGCGGCGTCGCGATCTCGCTCCCGTACGGACCCAGGTCGGCGTAGCCGAGGTCGTCGACCACGATCACGATGACATTGGGACTGCCTCCTGGAGCAGTCGGCTCGGCCGGCCAGGCCGGGACCGACTCGGAGATGGTGCGTCCGATCCGGCCCGGAAAGCCGGCGTACGCATCCTGCTCAGCTGTCAGCTCGCTCATCGGGACACCCGCCGTGCGACACCCAGTCCCTGGGCGATCAGCTGCAGGCTCAGCACCAGGACCACCACCGGGATCAGGGGGCCGACCACGAAGCCGAGGTTGGTGTCCACGTAGTCGATGCCGTCGGCGATCAGCCCGCCGAGCGACGGTTGCGGAGGCCGGACTCCGATGCCGAGGAAACTCATCGCCGATTCGATGAACACCGCCAGCGACAACGAGATCGCCAGCTGGACGCCGAGCGGCTCCACCGCATTGGGCAGCACGTGCCGTCGGAGCACCCAGCCGTGCGTGGCACCGATCGCCTCGGCGGACTCCACGTACGGCAGTGCGCGCACCTTCAGGATCGAGCTACGCAACAGCCGGGCGAAGATCGGCGTCTCCAGCACCGCGATCACGATGATCACCGTCGTCACGCCCGGTCCGATGACGGCGGTGAGCCCGATGGCGAAGATCAAGGTCGGAAAGGCCAACACGACGTCGAATGCTCGCTGCAGGGCGACGTCGAGTACGCCGATCACCGTGCCCAACAGGGCCGCGAAGGTGCCGAGCAGTGCACCGATCGGGACCGCCAGGAAAACGATCGCCAGATCGGTGCGAATCCCGTACAGCGTGCGGGAGAACACATCGCGATTCACCTGATCGGTGCCGAAGGGATGAGCCAGGCTGGGCGGCAACAGGTTGGCACCCGGGATCTGCTCGTTCGGCGGGTAGGGCGCCAGGACAGGTGCCAGCAGTCCGATCAGGACCAGCGCACCGAGCAGGATCAGCCCGACCTGTCCGCGACCGTGCAGCCGGCTCCGACGACGTCTCGCATCCCTACCACCAAGGAGGTCGGCGCCCACCGCGTAGGACAGTCCCCCGGTCACCTCGGTGACCGCGACCTGTGGACCTGCCGCGCTCGACGGATCGAGCTGAGGCAGCTGTTGCGTCGTACTCATGTCAGTCCTCCGATCCGGACCCGTGGGTCGAGGTAGGCGTGCACCGCGTCGGTGCCGAGCTGGATCACGACGAACACCGCGACCGACAGCAGCAACAGCACCTGCACCACCGGGTAGTCGCGACGATCGATGGCCTGCGCCGCCAGCTGGCCGAGGCCGGGCCAGCTGAACACCGCCTCCACCAGCACCGCGCCGCCGAGCAGACCGCCGGCCTGCAGGCCGAGGACGGTCAGGTACGGCGGCAGCGCGGCCGGCAAT
>JASGEZ010000039.1:0-3211 GCA_047605905.1 Microlunatus sp. | reverse complement strand
TGCCGATATCAGTGATCTGCTGCCCTTCAACTTCGCCAAAACCATCCCTGCTTGATCAACATCCGCGCGGACGTCTGAAACTGGCCGCTGCTACGTGCAGGGAAATGAGCGCTTACATTTTATAGAAACATTGGGCCATCGTCATGCCTCATTTCTATAATGGATGACAGTATGAAATTTGGATTGTATCCAGCACACGGCCGGTCGGGCCAATGGGAGAGGCCCGGTCTAGGTGAGTGGTCGGGCGGTGTCGCCGCGAATGGGAGATAATGGCGTCGCTACACAGATATTGTAGGCGTCAGCCAAGGGAATCCAACCAGCATGAGTAGCATTGGCCTAGCATTTCTTGGACTCTCGCTGGTATGCCACTGCGAGAACCTTGCGGCGCAATGCCTGCCGAGTTGACACATCGGTATCCAATTGCGTCCTCGAAAGAAGGTACTTTATGACCACAGTTACTATTGGTGTCCCCGTCTATAACGGTGCAGATCAATTACGAGAGTGTCTAGACTGTTTGTTGACGCAAACGTTTAGAGATGTGCTTATTCGAGTTTATGACAATGCATCAACAGATGGGACGCCGGAGATTGCTCGCGAGTTCGAAAGGCGAGAATCCCGTGTGTCGCTAATTAGAAATTCGCATAATATTCGAGCAATGCCGAACTTTCGTCGCGTTATCGCTGAATGTGAAACAACTTATGTGATGTGGCGCGCTCACGACGATTTATGTTCCTCGAATTATGTAGAGCGCCTTCACGCCGCCCTTTCAATGAGCCCGAATGCCAAGCTCGCTGTGCCGACGACGCAGACCCTGGCATTGAGCGGCCGCGCGCGTCTATCCCGACCCAAGCCATTGAAGCAGCACTCAGCCATTCTTGACGTCAAGCAGTTGTTGTTCAATTCGCATCCTGGCTGGTTCTACGGTCTTTGGGATCGAGACGCTTTGCGACGGGAGTTCGAGACGTCCTGGGCGGCTTACCCGCATCCGTGGGCGTTTGACCATTTGGTCTTGTTTCCATTTCTTTTGGACAGAGAAGTTGCATTTGCACCAGACGCGACCTTCATTCAGCGGTTGGTCGAGAAGAGCTATTCGCCCAAGAGCGGAACGAAACCTCCAGTTGGTCAAATGGTGGCTTTGCGACGTGCATTTGCGGCCCAATGTCAACGTTACATTGAGGCTCGGCCCTTTTCTTCGATCGAGCGTCTGGCACTTTCTGCTATGCTCCCTTTCTATGTCGATAAGCGCGTCTACAAGATGCGCAAAATTATCAAACGTACGCTCTTTAGGGACAAGACGCCGGCAGGATACGGTAGCGAGTTCTAACTAAAAAATACGGACTGATTAAATAATGCGCATTTTGGTGACGGGAGGCAGTGGCTTTATCGGTCGTTGGGTTGTGGAGGCCCTGCGGAAAAAGCACGCCGACGTGTTTGTGTGCACCCGCACTCCCTCCCGTGTAACTGATGTTGCCGGCGATCTATTGCAACTGGACGCCCCTGAGACGCTGGTTGCCAAGGTACGACCCGACATTATCGTGCATGCGGCTTGGTGTGTTGAACCAGATCGTTTTTGGTTTACGCCGGCCAATCTGGATTGGGGTGCGGTGACGTTGCGTCTGGCTCGCGTTGCTGCAGAGATGGGGGTCCGACGTTTCGTAGGCATAGGCACCTGCTTTGAATATGATTGGCCCATCGAAGGCCAATGCTGCGAAGCGACGACACCGATTAGGCCGACAACGCTTTATGCCACAACTAAGGACAGTGTCCGGCGGGTCATCCAAGAATACGCTAAAGGCGGGGGGTTCGAATTCGCTTGGGCCCGCTTATTCTATCTGTTCGGCCCCTACGAGCATCCGAAGCGATTGGTGGCATCCGTGGCAAGCAGACTTGCACGTAATCTGCCAGCACCGCTCTCCTCAGGAACAGCCGTTCGCGACTTTATGGACGTGAGGGATGCTGGTGCCGCGGTGGCCGCCCTGGCGCTTTCATCGGTGACAGGGGCCGTCAACATTGGATCAGGCGAGGCGACAAAGGTCATCGACCTTGCTAGGCAACTGCAAGCCATAGCGGGGGGTACTGGACAATTGCAAATTGGGGGTTGGCCAGATCGGGCCGAGGAACCCGCTCGCATTGTTGCAGATGTTTTCCGGCTGCGTGACGAAGTTGGATTCAAGCCAGCCGCCTCGTTGTCTGAGCGCCTTCAGGAGACGTTTCATTGGTGGCAACGCCAGCTAACGTCGGAGCTACAATTATGACTATGAGTATCGCTGTCCTGTATCTGTTGCGGAGCGGCAATGATCCCTTGTGGTTGCGAGCCTTTCTCGCAAGCGTACGCCAGCATAAGACCGGTATCGATTACATACCTATCGTCATCCACAAAGGGTTTGAGTCAGATCAAGCGCATCCACTTGCTTCTACCTGGATCACCGATAGTGGGCGACGTGCAAAAAATCTCTTTGTCTCCGATGAAGGATTTGATTTAACCGCATACAGAACTGTCGCGTCACAAATTTCGACCTCTTATTGCCTTTTTTTTAACTCGTATACACGCATCCTTGGGCCGATGTGGCTAGAGACTTACATAAACGCAGTTTCGCAGCTTGGTGACAATTGTGTCGTCGGTGCCACCGGGAGTTGGACTTCAATCGATCCGGAGCTTTCGTTTCCAAGCCCACACCTACGCACTACGGGCATTCTTTTGCGGCGAGACCTTTTTTTGTCTTTTCGGAATCCGTTCGACACCAAAGAGCAGTGTGTGAAATTCGAGTCGGGAGCCAACGGATTGTCAGACAGCATTTTGCGAACAGGTGGGCATATCGCATTGGTGGGAAAGTCGGGCGGGCTCTCGGATTTTCGAGACTGGCCCGCAGCTCGGATATTTTATTCCGGTGATCAGGAGAACTTGCTGGTCGGCGACAATCGAACCCACGAGTACCAAATCGCCAAAACCCGTAGCCGTCGGCGCCGTTCGGAGGCTGCGTGGGGGAGGGACCATGCCGCTCCCACGGGTCGGTCTTGGCTTTCCAGGTCATACATTCATTGGCAGTGGAAAAGGGGGCTTGCGGTGCCTTAAGGAGGCGCGCGCTTTGTAGGCTCGTCGCTGTTGGGGCCATGTTCATCAGCAAGGTCTTTATGAAACATGTGGTTCTTTCAGCCCAGAGCAGACACCTATATTGCCGATACCATTTCGGCGAATGTGCAGGACAATGCC
>JASGEZ010000038.1:0-4314 GCA_047605905.1 Microlunatus sp. | reverse complement strand
TCCCTGTGGCGATATGCAGAGTTGCTTCCGTGCTCCGCAAGTGACGCCACGAGCTTGGGAGAAGGGCTCACCCCTCTCCTGCCTGCAAAGGCTATCGGCACATTGCTCGATGCGCCTAGGCTTCTCATCAAGGACGAAAGCAAGAATCCTACATGGTCTCACAAGGACCGCTTCTCGACCGTAGCCGTTTCGGTGGCCAAGTTGCAGGGAGCGCGGGTCGTTGCAACCGCCTCCTCAGGAAATGCTGGCGCGTCCCTGGCGGCTTATGCGGCTCGAGCCGGATTAGGATGTGTGGTGGTGACGTTTGCCGGGACGGCCGGCGTCATGCTGAAACAGGCAAAGAAATATGGCGCCACCGTCATACCCCTCGTCGACAAGTCCCAACGCTGGCCTTTGCTGGCAACTTGCGTGGAAGAGTTCGGCTGGTTCGTCACCTCTCCATATCGAGCGCCTGTTATTGGCAGTCATCCGATAGGCATCGAGGGATACAAGACGCTGGCATATGAAATCGTCGAACAGATGCATGGCGCGGTACCAGATTGGTGTGTATTGCCCGTGTGTTACGGAGATGCTCTTGCGGGAATGTGGCAAGGGTTCCAGGACCTGTATATCCGCGGAATAATCAACCGCTTACCAAAGCTGGTTGCAGCGGAGGTTCACGGGTCCTTGTCGAACGCTCTGGCGTGTGGCGGCGACACTGTTGCTGAGGTGCCTGCGGGCTTCGAGGCCCTTGCGGTTTCCATCGGAACTACGCGAAGTGCCTTCCAGGCCGTCAGAGTCTTGCGCGCGTCTGGCGGGACGGCGGTGACCGTGTCAAACCAGGGCCTTATCGAGTTGCAAAATCAACTCGCCAGGACGGAAGGTATCCTGGCTGAGCTCGCTTCCGTTACCCCGTTCGCTGCGATTAGTAGATTGCGGCAGCGCCAGGTGATCAAACAAGAAGACAGCGTCATTGCTGTGGTGACGGGAAGTGGTCTGAAGGATCTAGATCGGTCTATCCAAAATCAGACCCAGGAGACCCCCTTTCGCTCAAATGAAGAGGCGCTCGCCTTCTTGCGCGGGATTGCGGAGTTCAGCCCTGCCGCCCGTGTCTGGCCATAAGGGGAACAGGCGGAAGTCTATCTAGGGTTTGTCTCGATTGCCGCAAAAAGAACGGCATGCACCACGGGTCGAAGCGTCCTTCAGCGCCAACCGCGTCGACTTCGCTCGACCCAACAAACATCGAGAAGGAAAGATATCATGTCCATCGGGAAACTGATTGCCCTTGTCATATTTAGCGCCGGGTTCCTTTCACACCCAGCTGAGGCCCAAGAGGTTCTCGAGGTTGGCATCACCACAACTGGCATACCTTTCACATTCGTCGATGCCGCCTCCTTGCAGCCAACAGGGGCAATGGTTGATCTGGCTACCAGAATCGCCGCGGAAAACGGCATGCGACCGGTGTTCCAGGTTTCCGCATTTCCCGCTCTGATCCCCGCCTTGCAGACGGGCAAGATCAATCTCATTTCGGCCGCGCTATTCGTAACCGACAAGCGCAGACAAATCGTCGATTTCAGTACCCCCGTATATGAGTTCGGGGAAGCCATGTTCGTAGCCACTGATGATCCCACCAACTACACGAGGCAAGCCCTGAAGGGCGCGGCTGTTGGAGCTCCAGCAGGATCCACCATTGCAGAAGATCTGCAAGGTACTGGACTCTTTAGCGAAGTTAAGCAGTATGATTCGATCGCCGATATTATGCGCGACGTAAAGTTGGGGCGTATCAAGGCGGGCTTTGCAGACCAACCGATTGTCGCCTACCAGATCAAGCAGAGGCCCAGTCTCGGCGTCCGCTTGGTCGAAGGCTATCAACCGATGCATTTGGGGCAGGTGGCGCTCGCTGTGGGAAAGGCAGAGCCGGAGCTGCTCGTTCGGGTGAACGCCGCGATAGCCAAGCTGAAACAAAGCGGTGAGCTTGCCCAAATCCTATCTCGTTACGGACTTTGACAGGCATGCCATGCGCAGGGGCCCATTGTTCCAAATTATTTGCGTACTGATTTTCCTAGCAATGAATGACACAGGGTATGGATGTGAAATCATTTGTAGCTAATTCGGCAGAGTACATGCCTTTTCTTATCAAAGGGCTTTGGTCGACATTACTGGTAACAATTCTCTCACTCTTCCTTGCTTCGGTATTCGGGCTTCTACTGGCCTTGCTGCGGACATCGGGATTACGATTTGCGGAAGCAATCACACGGTTTTTGATCGAATTTATAAGGGGCATCCCACTCCTGGTAATCTTGCTTTACACTTATTTCGTGGCACCGGAAATTGGCATCGACCTGACGGCATTCCAAGCCGGTGTCTTGAGCTTGGCGCTCGCGCATTCCTGTTATCTTGCGGAAACCTTCCGGGCTGGGATACAGGCCGTTGACCACGGACAGTTCGAAGCGGCCAAGTCGATCGGCATGAAGCGGCCCCTGATGTTGCGCCGTGTCATCTTGCCTCAGGCATTCAGGATAACACTTGCGCCCTATGCCAATAATGCCGTCCTTCTCTTGAAGGACTCATCGCTCGTTTCGACTATATCCGTAGCCGACCTAACCATGCAGGGCAAGACACTTGCCGCTTCGACCTTCGACAACATGACGGTATTTACCCTGGTGGCGATATTGTATCTATCCCTCACGATTCCGTTAAACCTATCGATGCGGTATTTAGAATATTCTTTCTCGGGGGGACGATGATTGTTTTTGAGGGCGTCCATAAATCATTCGGCAATACTCTAGTCCTCAATGGCATCAACGCAAGGCTTGCCAGGGGGCAGGTGGGCTGCCTCATTGGACCTTCGGGCTCAGGCAAATCCACGATGCTTCGCTGCGTGAACGGTCTGGAACGTCACGAGTCCGGCTGCATTCGGATCGATGACATTGTGGTCGATGCCAGATCCACGCAGATCCATAAACTTCGAACACGCGTCTCAATGGTGTTTCAACGCTTCAATCTTTTTCCTCATCGCACAGTGCTCGAAAACGTTATGGAAGGACCGCTCTACGTCTTGAAGGAGGAACGGATTGCGGTGTTCGAGCGTGCCCAGGGCCTGCTAGCTCGTGTGGGTCTTGCAGATAAAGCCAATGCCTACCCCGCTTCGCTCTCCGGCGGCCAGCAGCAGCGTGTTGCGATCGCCCGTGCTCTGGCGATGCGCCCGGAAATCATTCTGTTTGACGAGCCCACGTCGGCTCTCGATCCTGAGATGGTCGGCGAGGTTCTCAACGTCATGCGCGGCCTCGCCGAAGTGCAAATGACCATGTTGATCGTCACACATGAGATCCAGTTCGCGCGAGAAGCCGCAGATATTGTGTTTTTCCTTGATGGAGGACGGATCCTCGAGCAGGGCGATGCTAAGCAGGTTCTGAAAGACCCGAGCCACGAGCGTACCCGTGATTTTCTGAAGCGTGTCATGCATCAGGTCTAGTCTCTCGAGTCGGTTGGATGTGATAGGGAGTCTTGTGATGCGTTAGGAAGGCCCTGACGGGCTTGAGGCGCCTCGATCGGACAGAGCGTCTGAGAGCGCTCTTCGACGCCAAGGGTAGGTCGTCCAGGCTGTTTCAGCCGCGGCTTCGATCCGGTCGAGGTAGATCGGTTCCTCAGGAACGGGGCAAGGCCAACCCGGTAGGGTCGCAAGCCATTCGGTGTTGAAGACTGTGTCAAGATAACGATGGCCCTCGTCGGGCATGATGACCAAGGTTCTTGCGTCCGGATTCCGTCTGGCGAACCAGGAAGCCACAAGTGCTGCTGCGCCGCTCGTAGGTCCGACGAACAGTGCATGTTCGCGCCCCAGCATGTGGGTCTTCGCATAGGCCGGTAAGGCACCGACCCAATGCACCTGATCTATCAGCCGATGCTGAACATTGGCGGGCAAGATGCTGTTGCCAAGACCGCGGAGCATGCGCTTACCGGAGGTCTGTCCAAACAATATGCTTCTATGGGTGTCAACAGCGTGGATCGTCAGGTGCGGAAAGACATCGCGCATGAAGGCGCCCGTCCCACACAGGGACCCCCCGGTACCAACGCAGCCTACCAGGCAATCAATCGGGCCGAAGGATCGGATCGCAAGCTCGGCTAGCCTTCCATAGGCAAGCCGATTGAGCTCACTGTCATATTGTCTGGGCCAGTGGACCTTCTGGCTGGAGTCGAGAATCCGACGCAGATATTCCAGTCGGCCACGCTGGTTTCCGTCTCCGAGCCGATCTTCAATGATAACTTGCTGAGCGCCGAGCTGGTCGAGCCTGCGCGTGAATCTGGGTTCTGTCAGCGTCTCCGCCGTCACGAGAG
>JASGEZ010000037.1:0-8431 GCA_047605905.1 Microlunatus sp. | reverse complement strand
GAGAACTCGTGCAGGTTGCCGTCGATCTTGATGCTGGTCACGGCCGCGCCCGGGATGGACGACAGCAGCGTACGACGCAGCGAGTTGCCGAGGGTGTAGCCGAAGCCCGGCTCCAGCGGCTCGATGACGAACTTGGAGCGGTAGTCGGAGAGCACATCCTCCGACAGGGTGGGGCGCTGAGCGATCAGCATGGTGATCTTTCCTTCCCTGCGAGAACCGCTATTTGATCTCGCAGCACCGCACGCGTATCCGACGCGCGCAGTTTCCAACGACCCGAGTTGTCAGACTCGGTGGTCGCCATGACGACCGTGGAATCTGACAACTCGGCAGGGTGTGGGTCTTACTTCGAGTAGAGCTCGACGATCAGCTGCTCCTGGACGTCCACCACGATCTGCTCCCGAGTGGGAAGCTGGTGGATCAGGATGCGCATCTTGTTCGGCAGCGCGTCCATCCAGCCCGGCACCGAACGGTCGCCGTGGGTCTCCCGGGCGACGACCAGCGGGGTCAGGTTGAGCGACTTCTCCTTGACGTCGATCACGTCGTGCGGGCTGACCCGGTACGACGGGATGTTCACCTTCTGGCCGTTGACCAGGAAGTGACCGTGCCCGACGAGCTGACGGGCCTGCCGGCGGGTCCGGGCGAAGCCGGCGCGGTAGACCACGTTGTCCAGCCGGGACTCCAGGATCTGCAACAGGTTGTCACCCGTCTTGCCCTGCATCCGGTTGGCTTCCTCGTAGTAGCGGCGGAACTGCTTCTCCAGCACGCCGTACGAGAAACGGGCCTTCTGCTTCTCCCGGAGCTGGAGCGAGTACTCCGACTCCTTGGTCCGGCCACGGCCGTGCACGCCGGGCGGGTAGGGGCGGCGCTCGAACGCCGTATCGCCACCGACCAGGTCAACACCCAGCCGACGCGACTTCTTGGTCATAGGACCGGTATAGCGAGCCATCTGTTTCTTGTGTCCTTACGTGTTTCTCTGGGCGGGTGACTAGACGCGACGCCGCTTGGGCGGGCGGCACCCGTTGTGCGGGACGGGGGTCACGTCGGAGATCGCGCCGACCTCGAGACCGACCGCACCGAGGGAGCGGATGGCGGTCTCGCGGCCCGAACCCGGACCCTTCACGAACACGTCGACCCGCTTCATGCCGTGCTCCATGGCGCGACGGCCGGCGGCCTCGGCAGCCATCTGGGCGGCGAACGGGGTGGACTTGCGGGAGCCCTTGAAACCGACGGTGCCGGCGGACGCCCACGCGATCACGGCCCCGGTGGGGTCGGTGATCGAGATGACGGTGTTGTTGAACGTGCTCTTGATGTGCGCCTGACCGGCGACGACGTTCTTCTTCTCCTTGCGGCGCACCTTCTTGGCGCCGGAATTGCGGCCTGCTGTAGCCATCTGTGCTCTATCTCTCCTGGATCTCTACTCGCCTGTGCGGGCGGGCCGCGTCAGCGGGCCTTCTTCTTGCCGGCGACGGGCTTGCGCGCACCCTTGCGAGAGCGAGCGTTGGTCCGCGTACGCTGCCCGCGGACGGGCAGACCGCTGCGGTGACGACGGCCCTGGTAGGAGCCGATCTCGACCTTGCGGCGGATGTCGGCGGCCACCTCGCGGCGCAGATCACCCTCGGTCTGGTAGTTGGCTTCGATCCAGTCACGGAGCACGACGAGTTGGTCGTCGGTCAGCTGGTGAACCCGGGTATCGCCACTGATCTCGGTGGCGGCGAGAGTCTCCAGGGCACGGGTGTGGCCGATGCCGTAGATGTAGGTGAGGGCGACCTCGAGGCGCTTGTCGCGCGGGAGGTCGACCCCGATGAGACGTGCCATCAGGCGGTACTGCCTTTCGTAGTGTTCGGTCGGGCCCGGGACTGCCGGGGAACCGCCGCGGAGGTGTCTGCGTGATGCGTCCCCGACCGTGGCTTCCCGGAGCTGGTCCGGGCGGTAGGGCCCCGGCCTCCGACCGGGGGTGGACCCGACTGGCGTCGTGCGGACCGGAATCCGGATCGAGCGCACATTCGGGGTGCTATCACGTTGGTGGTTGTTCAGTTGTGTCGGTTGTGCGGTGTGCGTCCTCGCACCGGACGACGCGTTGCCGGTGACCTGTGCAGAACCCCGGCTGGCCGACCAGGGACTAGCCCTGGCGCTGCTTGTGCCGCGGGTTCTCGCAGATCACCATCACGCGACCGTGCCGGCGAATGACCTTGCACTTGTCGCAGATCCTCTTGACGCTCGGCTGGACCTTCATCGAGCTACTTTCTTGACTCGGCGCCGAGCACGCCCCTGCCTTGGCAGATGTGGGAGAACTCGATGCGATGGTGGACTTACGGGAGGGGCCGGCTCACTTGTGCCGGTAGACGATCCGTCCGCGGGTGAGATCGTAGGCGGAGAGTTCGACGACCACGCGGTCCGACGGAAGGATGCGGATGTAGTGCTGCCGCATCTTGCCGCTGATGGTGGCCAGCACCTTGTGGCCGTTGGCCAACTCGACCCGGAACATCGCGTTCGGCAACGCCTCGACGACGGTCCCCTCGAGCTCGAGTGCTCCCTCTTTCTTCGCCATGAACTCACTAACTATCGACTACATGCGGAAACGGACCACCGACGGAGTGGCCGACCGGCAATGTTAGTCCAGATGCTGAGCAGACCCAAATTGAGCGTGTTGGTCGTCACTCGCTGCTCCGCTGCGCGCCGATTGGATCTGCCTTCCCTCGTCACTCGCGGACGAAAAGCGTGTCCGCTCGTTCCTCAGTCCAGACAGATACGGGCGCTACGCTGCACGGCCGCTCGCGACGGGCTCGCTCGCTTCGCTCGCTCGGACCTCAGGCCAACGCGCTGGGTCCCTCGCGGCGGAGGCGCTCCTCGTAGAGGTCGACACTCTCGCGGAGGGCTTTGAGGATGTAGGGCGGGAAGTCCATCCCGTTCCGGTTGGCCCACAGCAACCGCGCCTCGAGCCGACCGACCTCCCGAGCGTACGCCTCCAGGTCGGCGTTCAGGCCGAGGTCGACGATCACGCCGCCCATGTCGGCCTTGTAGCGATCCATGGCGTTGGTGCCGACCAGGTTGTAGGAGCGCTCGCGCAGCAGTCGCGCCAGATAGAGCTGCCAGGGTTGGAGCACATTGTCCTGGATCATCGCCGTCGCCGACATCTGGTAGAAGGCGAAGTGCCCCGGCTCCTGCTGCTTGATCGGGGTGATGATCGTCTCGGAGATGGCGGTCTCGCCCAGCTCCTGCAGACCCGTGTTGATCTGGTTGTACGCCAGCACGGCCTGCCGCTCGGTGCTGGCCCCGGTGAGGAAGTAGAGCAGCTTGGCGACGTCCTGAATCGGTGGCAGGTTGGCCAGCGCGCCGAGGATCTTGATCTTGAACGAGACCTCCAGATGCGGCTCGGCGGCCGTCCGTCCGAGGTCTTGCTGAAGCCGGTCCAAGATCAGCCCGTGCTGGATCTCCTGCGGCTGCCACACATCGGCATAGAAAGTTTTGTTGGTGTCGTCGACGTCGGGGAGCAGGCAGAGCAACTCCAACACATTGCGATCGACCTCGAGTTCGACCCGGGCCAAGTAGTCGATGACATGCCCGAACTTCGCGGCAACGGCGCGCGGATCCTTGATCGTGCGGTCGACCGAGCCGAGCGGGATCGGCGGGTAGAGGTCGCCCAGCCGCTGGACGTGTTCGGCGATCTTTTGCTGCGTAATAGGTTGCCGCGGCATCGCTCCACTCTAGCGAAACCGACCCGGAATCCGCCTCCCAACCTGTGTGGTTCCCACCACAGAATTTAGGATGCCCTAACACAGAGTCGAGCCAGCCGGCAAGGGGCGAACGGGACTGTCCTCCACCACTCGACCCCCTGGGCGGACCCGGTCGCTACAGCAGGATCACCAGCAAGATGACGATCAGGAGCACGGCGCCGATCACCGCTCCCCCGGTGACGAGGGTCAGCTTGCTGCCGTCCCGGGCCTGGGTGAGTTCGCCGGGCTGACCGCCGCTGCTGGCCACGATCGGCGGGCTGGCGTACGTCTGGAGCGGCGGCAGGCCCTGCACGACCGGCACCAGCTCACCGAGACGGTGGGCGGCGAACAGGGTGTCCAGCCGGTGGCGGAAGTCGTCCGCGTCGATCTTGCCGTCGGTGTAGGCAGTGTTCAGCTGGGCACTGAGCTGGTTGCGCAGCTGCTCGGTCACCGGCGCATCGGGGGTGCTCCGGTAGGGCGACGAGATCGGCAGCTCACTCACCTGGTCAAGGGTAGTCTGCGTTGGAGTTGCTCGGGTTTGTCAGTTCTGCTCGGGCTAGAGGCCGAGCAAGACCGACAAGGTCGAGCAGATCGCTCTGAGGCCCGCTCCTCCTCGATAGGCTCCCCGGGTGCATGATCATGGCGATCTTCTGACCCAGCGTCTCGACCGTTTCGTCCGCGACCATCTGGCGCCGGGTCTACATCGAGACCGCCGCCCACTCACCCTGCAAGGGTGGGAGGTTCCCGACGAGCCGGTGCCGTTCGACGAGGCGGTCGCCGCGGCGTACGAGCCGGTCGAGATCGGTTCTCGATGGGGTCGGGCCTGGTCGACGCTCTGGCTCCGCATCCAGGGCGATGTGCCGGCGGAGTGGCAGGACGTCCCCGGCACCCGGGTCGAGATCGATATCGATCTCGGATTCACCGGCGGGCCCGGCTTCAATGCCGAGGGCTTGGCCTGGCGGCCGGACGGCTCGATCGTCAAAGCCATCTCCCCGGACAACCGCTGGTTGCCGATCGACGCGGTCCAGGACGACGCGGGCGGGATCGACTTCTATCTGGAGGCTGCGGCCAATCCCGATGTCGGCGCCAGCATGGCCGCCGGTGCGTTCCGGCCCACCCTGCTGGGCGACAAGGCCACCGCCGGCGACGAGCCCTTGTACGAGCTGCGCGCGGTCGACGTCACTCTGCTCGACGTCGAGGTCTACGAGCTGCTGCGGGACATCTGGACGCTGCGCGGGCTGATGGGCCAGCTCAGCACGGGCGATGCCCGGCGGTACGAGATCCTGCACGCGCTCAGCCGGATGGTCGACGTGGTCGACCCCGCCGATGTCGCCGGCACCGTGGCTGCCGGCCGGGCGCAGCTGGCCGAGGTGCTCACCTCTCCGGCGGCCGCGTCGGCGCACCGGATGGTTGCCGTCGGGCATGCCCACATCGACTCGGCCTGGCTGTGGCCGCTCCGCGAGACGGTACGCAAGGTGGCCCGGACCTGGAGCAATGTCGCCGACCTCGCCGATCGGCATCCCGACTTCGTGTTCGCCTGCTCGTCGGCACAGCAGTACAAGTGGATGAAGCAGCACTACCCCGCTCTGTTCGAGCGGATCCGCGGGCTGGTGGCCCGCGGCCAGTTCGCCCCGGTCGGCGGCATGTGGGTGGAGTCGGACACCAACATGCCCGGTGGCGAGGCGATGGCACGCCAGTTCGTGGCCGGCAAGCAGTTCTTCCTGGACGAGTTCGGGGTCGAGACCGAGGAGGTCTGGCTGCCGGACTCCTTCGGCTACTCCGCCGCACTGCCGCAGATCGTCGCAGCGTCGGCGTCGCGCTGGTTCCTGACCCAGAAGATCTCCTGGAACCAGGTCAACCGGATGCCGCACCACACCTTCCGGTGGGAGGGCATCGACGGCACCCAGGTCTTCACCCACTTCCCGCCGGCCGATACCTACAACTCGATCGTCTCCGGCGAGGAACTGGCTCGAGCCTCCCGGCAGTACGCGGAGAAGGGCGCGGCCAATCTGTCGCTGCTGCCGTACGGCCATGGTGACGGCGGTGGCGGACCCACCCGGGAGATGATCGCCGCCGCGCACCGGACCGCGAACCTGGACGGATCGCCACGGGTCGAACTGTCCTCCCCGCGCGACTTCTTCTCCCGAGCCGAGGCGGAGTACGCCAACGCGCCGGTCTGGCGGGGCGAGATGTATCTCGAGCTGCACCGCGGCACGCTGACCAGCCAGTTGAAGACCAAGCAGGGCAACCGGCGCAACGAGCATCTGCTGCGCGAGGCGGAGCTGTACGCCGCCACGGCCGCGGTCCGGACCGGTTACGAGTATCCGTACCAGCGGCTGGCCGAGCTGTGGGAGCTGCTGCTGTTGCACCAGTTCCACGACATCCTGCCCGGCTCCTCGATCGCCTGGGTGCACCACGACGCCGAGCGCAACCACGCGGCCATCACCGCCGGTGCGACCGCGATCATCGAGGAGGCGCTGACGGCGCTGACCGGTGCCGGGGCGGAGTCGATCCTGGTCAATGCCGCTCCCCACGACCGGGGTGGCGTGCCCGCGCTCGGGGCAGCTGTCAGCGCGGAGCTGGCCGCCGCGACGCCAACCACGGTGTCCAGGGATGGTGACCAAGTCGTGCTCGACAACCAGCTCGTCCGCGTGGTCATCGACGGACGCGGCCGGCTGACCTCGCTGATCGACCACGCCACCGGACGGGAGGCGCTCGACCCCGAGCAACCGTCGAACGTGTTGCGCCTGCACCGGGACGAACCGGCCAACTGGGACGCCTGGGACATCGACGAGTACTACCGGCGTACCGTGCTCGAGCTCGACGAGGTCGACTCGCTCAATGTCTCCGAGTCCCACGGCACAGCCACCGTGACCACGACCCGGCGTACCCCGGCGGGGTCGGTGATCGAGCAGCGGATCGTGCTCAGCCCCGGCGCCGAGGCAGTCCGGATCGAGCACGACATCGACTGGCACGAGCAGCAGAAGCTGCTCAAGCTGGGCTTCGGCTTCGACGTCCACGCCGACGAGGCGGCCGCCGAGACCCAGTTCGGCCACCTGTTCCGGCCGACGCACACCAACACCTCCTGGGAAGAGGCGAAGTTCGAGACCTGTGCGCACCGCTTCGTCTGGGTGGGCGAGCCCGGCTACGGCGTGGCGGTGACCAACGACTCGACGTACGGGTTCGGTGCGCACCGGCACACCCGGGACGACCGCGGCACCACCACGACCGTGGACCTGTCCCTGATCCGGGCGCCGCTCTACCCCGATCCCGAGGCCGATCAGGGTGAGCACACCCTGACGGTGTCGGTCCGACCCGGCGCGTCGATCGGCGACACGGTCGAGGAGGGCTACCGGACCAACCTGTCGGTGCGGACCGTCCAAGGTGGACAGGGCTTCGCTCCCCTGGTCAGCGTGGACAACCCCGCTGTCGTGGTCGAGTCGGTCAAGCTCGCCAACGACCGCTCCGGCGATGTGATCGTCCGGCTCTACGAGTCCCGTGGTGCGCGCGCCGCCGCCCGCGTCCAGCTCGGTGACCGTGCGTCCGCGGTAGTGGCGACCGACCTGCTGGAGCGCACCGGGACCTACGGCGTGCGCGACTGCGGCGAGTTGGCCGACGGCGTAGCGGACCTGCGGCTGCGACCGTTCCAGCTGGTCACCCTGCGCTTCACCCGCTGAAAACCCGAATTCGCTCGGGTTCGGTGTTGTCGCTCCATCTGCAGTTGGAGCGACAACACAGAAACCCGAGCGACTTCGGTAGGTCCTACTTCTTCTTGACCTTGATCACGATGACCTTCTCACCGGACACCGGTGCTGTCGCGAAGGTCCTCGCATTGCCGCTGAACTCGCCGTCCGCGTTCTCACCGAAGTCCAGGTCGGCACGCACCACGTTGTTCTTCGGCGGTGAGGTGATGTCGGAGATGATCGAATTCAGGCTGCCGTCGGACTCGGAGCAGTCCATCAGCAGGCAGCTGAGATCCTCATCGTCCAAGAATCCCGATGATCCCGCGGAAAGTCCGCCTTGAACCGTGATGGTCCCGGTCTGCTTGGCATATCGCTTCGCCACCTTCAGATTCAGCACGACATTTCGGTCGACAGTGCTCTGGTAGCCACGCATCGTGACTCGCACCTTCAGCTTCACCTTCGGCTTCACCGTGATGTAGGAGGCGTTCTTGTACTTGCCACCATTGACCGAGACGGCGAGCTTGGTGATCCGATACCGCTCGTACGCCGACTTCACCGACGAATTGAAATCGACACTGGTGATCTTGACCGGTTCGTACTCGTTGGAGAGCAGTGCGTCGACCGCATCGGCAACCTCGATCGCGGGATCGATGGTCGGATCACCGAGATCGGACCACATATTGCTTCGGGACACGGTGAACGCCTTGCCGCCCGCCCGGGTGCCCTTGATCGTCCAAGTCGCGGTCGAGAGCCCCTTGCCCCACTTGTCGAAGACCGAGTCGTAGTTCGCCCACAACCCGTACGCGGTCGCCGCCGCGGTGTACTCCGGCACCGCGGACTCCGTTATCCCGGTCCGCGACTTGCCGTCGTCGAGGTTGGTGATCTTCGACCTGATCGGGGTGGTGACAGGGCCGTTGCCGATCGTGGCCCGGATGGCGGCCATCCGATCCTGGTCGACTATGCCGAAGTTGTCGCCGACATTGGCCATTTTGAAGGAGCCATTGCCCTGGTCATTGATGATCTGCAGCGAGGACG